>CAYQQF010000120.1:0-6245 GCA_964419485.1 uncultured Dethiobacter sp. | reverse complement strand
AAACATAATCCAAAAGACATCATAAATCTTCTTTAACGGTAGTAATCTTATTAAACATTTAACGAGGATTTTCCCGAAAATGCTTCCTGATTTCATCAACATCCGGATTAGTAAAAAGTTTTCTGGTTCCTATTTTTTTATATGTTACTTTCTGATCTTCCTGTACAGAAAAATTTGCATTAACCATTTCCCCAGCCTCCTGACGCACTAATTGATAGTAAATACTCCATTTGCGTTTGTATTTTGTTTTCTCCCATTGCCTAACTTTTCTTCTTTTTCTTCAAGGTTTGTTCTTTCTTCCAATTATTTCAACCGTCTCCGTAATAACCCAGGCGGTTGGAAATACTGAGGGCAGTTTCTTTTAATATATCCAGGTGCTGCATAAGCCGTTCTTCTCCCAGTCTGATATAAGGGCCAAGGATATTCAGAGAAGCCGTAACCTTATTTTCACCGTTGGTGACGGGTACTGAAAGGCTGGAAACTCCGTCAATCCGTTCACCAAAACTGGTCGACCATCCCCGCACACGGATTAAACACAGTTCTTCCCGTAAGATATCTTTGCTGGTAATGGTTTTATCTGTGAGGTTAAAGAGTTCTACTTTATTTATTATCTCTTCAACTTCTTCGGGAGGCAGATAAGCGAGCAACAGTTTTCCCGGGGAACCGGCATGCAGCGAGACGCTTACGCCGATACCTGTAGTATATTTTAGCGGTTGGGGGCTGGGTAGTTCGGCAATGCAAAGACGGTTAATGCCTTTTCTGACAAATAATGTAATAGTTTCGCCGGTATGCTTCCAGAGATTTTCCATATAGGGATAGGCGATATTGACCAGCCCCTGATTCCGGGTGAGCATATTGGAAAAAAGTTCCCAGAGCTTCCAATCCAGTGAATACTTGCCGCTGTTGCCATCTTTAAGCACAAAACCTTTGCGCTCCAGCGATGCCAGCATCCTGAATACAGTAGCTTTGTTCAGGCCTAGCTCTTTGCTTATCTCACTCAGGCTCAACTCAGCTTTCCCCAGGCAAGTTAATATGTCCAGAGCCCTCTCCACAGCGCGAACGCCCGTTGCTACATCCTTGCCGGAGGTAACCCGGCTGTCTTTGTCCATTCTTGTCCCATCCCGGTTTATCATAAATATCTGCCTCCCGATGTGTTTCATACAGTGAAATACAGTTTCATTTAAATATTAGAAGTTATTATAGCAAGTATTAAAAATATAATCAAGACTTAAAATTTAAAAATGTGTTTATTCTGTGATAATGTCACCTGAATATTTCTGTGAAAGTGATTGCCGGTTTAAAAGCCCTATTTGGGATTTTTACTTTATTAAACATAGATTTGCTTTTTTATGAAAGAATAATAAAAAATAGAATGGTAAAAAGGCGGCTATTAATTGAAAAAAGATACTTTTGTTACAGCTTCTCTGGTCGGTTTCGGCTCTACAGCCCTGGAAATAATTTTTTCATTAGTATTAAAGCACACCGGTCTTATCAAGACGCCGCTGTATGAATTTGTCGGGAAACTTTCTGTCGGCGAAATCTCAGCCAAACCCTGGATGATAGCATTAATTGGTATACCCGGTCATATTTTTAATGGTATAATTTTTGCTTTTGTTTTCATCCTGATACTGCAAAAATGGGGGCGGGATTATCTTTATCTTAAGGGATTAGGTTATGGCGCTTTTTTATGGCTTATCCATGAGGTTATTATCCCGAATATAATTACTACGGATATAACGCTTAAAATCTCAGCCGCATCCCAACCCTGGCATTTTCTTGACGGGCTGGTTTGGGGGATATCCTCGGCCTTTATCTACAAGTATTTACAGAAAAAAAGAGTTCTGGGATAAAATATCCGGTATCTCTTTAAGCGATAAATGCTGCTATCGGATGGCGAAGATTGATTAAAGGATGTACTTTCGCAGGTATGTACTCTTTCTCAGAGGGTATATTAATGCTGGTTTTAACTTAACAGGGAGGCAAGATAATGAAAGCATGTGTAAACGAAGAATGTATCTTATGTGGTCTATGTGCTGATATGTGCCCGGAAATATTCCAGTTAGGGGAAGAAAGGGCCGGAGTTATTGTCGATGAGATTCCCCCCGAGCAGATGGACTGTTGCCGCGAGGCGGCAGACAGCTGCCCTGTCGAAGCTATTGAAATCAGCGAGTAGCTTTTGAGATCCCGGCCTGTTCTAATGTAGAATGTTTAAATTATTAATCAGCGACTGTCCAGGAAACAGGGTTTTAAACCCTGTTTTTTATGAGGGAGAGGAATCTCCATATTAACAGAGAATTAGAAATATTAGGAATAAAAAAAGAGGAGTGAAATTATCTCGATGGACTTTACCTTGGTGGAAAAACGGGCTCATGAATTTGTTAAGAACAGTGAGTTGAATAAAGTAGATGAAATAGGACTTAAATCGTTCTTTGATTTACCTTTACTGGCTGTAGCAGATGCCAGTGACCCCCTTTTTTCGGCTTTAAAAAAGGCAGATGTTATCGGGGACAGGCATCTTTTGCCCACAGAATGGCTTCCGGAAGCAAAGACGATTATATCTTATTTTTTGCCGTTTTCGGCAGAGGTGCGCAAATCGAACTATAATCAGGGATTACCGTCTATTAAGTGGGTCTATGCACGAACAGAAGGAGATTTTTTAAATATTGCCCTTCGCAAATTACTGATAAATTTGCTTGAGGAGAGTGGAGGGAAAGCACTGGCACCGGCTCTTGATTCTCGTTTTTCCATTCTAGAGAACCGGAGTAACTGGTCTGAGCGTCATGTCGCTTATATTGCCGGACTGGGCACCTTTGGTTTGAACAAATCCCTTATTACAAAGAAAGGCTGCGCCGGTCGTTACGGCAGCGTAATAACAAGCGTTTATTTTGAACCGGTCCGCCGTGCTTATGAGGGGTTATACGATTATTGCACCATGTGCGGTGAGTGTATCAGTCGCTGTCCATCATCGGCAATAACGGATAAGGGAAAGGATATACAAACATGCAGTAATTATCTTGATGAGATCATTTTGCCGAAATATGTCCCAAGATTTGTTTCCTGCGGCAAGTGCCAGACCGATGTTCCCTGTGAAAATCAGAAACCTGTTTGAAAAGAGACTCGTTTGGGCAATAATAATGCAAAAAGGCTTATTATAAGAAAAATCTCCGTTATTACCAACAATACCGTCAGGGATCGGGAAGGGATGCTTTTTTGAAGAAACCTTGGCATCAAAAAGACCCGGAAGCATTAAAAAAGAAGCTAACCGGTCTGCAGTTTCAGGTTACGCAAAACAACGCCACGGAGCCGCCCTTTAAAAACCAATACTGGGACCATAAAGAGGAAGGAATCTACGTTGATATCGTGTCGGGGGAGCCTCTGTTCAGCTCGCTGGATAAATATGATTCGGGAAGCGGGTGGCCCAGTTTTACCAAACCTCTGGAAGCCGATAATATAAAGAGAAACTCTGACAGCAGCCATGGTATGGTTCGTACCGAAGTAAGAAGCAAAAAAGCGAATTCGCATCTGGGGCATCTCTTTAACGACGGGCCGGGTCCCGGAGGGCAGCGCTACTGTATTAACTCTGCCGCCCTGCGTTTTATCCATAAGAACGATCTGGAAAAAGAAGGGTATGGCCATTATATGAGATTATTTCCAGAAACCAGTAAACGTTAAAATATGTCGAAAGTGAATATATAAATAAAGCAGGAAAATTTGTTTTTACTAACGAAAGAAACAGTTGGAATTTAAAGGATATAATTTTTTGTTGCTGGAATTCTGACAGGTTGCTAAATAGTTGGTAAGATAATTTATTTTAATAAATAACCGAGTTGAAATATATTCCGGGGTTTTTTACCGTAGAGCCTTGCTTAGAGGCAGGCTCTCTTTTTTTCTGTCGTTTTTCTTTGCTAAAAAGGTATTTATTGGCCGGGCGTTGAAATATCTTTATGATATGAGATGTTCGCAGGGACGGTCATGGGGATGTTTGATGGCAATTATCTGCGCAGAGAGGTCCAGAGTATGCTTTATTTTAAGGGAAAAAAGAACTTACTGATTTTGACGGGTATCATCCTTGTTTTCATTGTTGCTTCCGTTTTGTACCTGGCAAACCGGGAGACGGCAAAAACTTTTTTCGAACTCACCGGGCTGGATGCTTCCGGGACTTGTAAACTCTGCCTTGTGGATGGGACAACGTTGGAAGAAGTAGTCGTTGAAGAAAGAGAGACCATCGAACAATTTTTTGAAATCATGTCTTCCCTTGAATTTTACCCGGAGCGCGACCAGGGCCGGCAGATAGCCTGGAGCTATGGCGCGGATATTTACCAGGCGGAAGACCGGTTCACCAGGGTCGTTTTTGCCGGGGCACAGGTGCAGTTTCAGGATTTCTATCGGGGAGAAGATCAGAGTTTTGTCGTCAAGCCGGGGCCTTATTATCCGGTAAACAAGGAGGCCGGCAGCGAAATCGGGCTGTTATTTGCCGGTGCCGTTGCGGCAAGGGCGGAAATCGAAGAGAAAGAGGAAGAAGAGGAGGAGGAACAAAGCGGGCCTGTTCTTGTGGAGGAGATCTTTCCGGCTATTGCCGTGGTTTACGACAATCATCCCTCAGCGAGGCCTTCTTCGGGCCTGCAGAAAGCGGATATTGTTTACGAATTCCTGGTAGAGGGCGGGACAACACGTTATTTAGCTATTTTTAAAACCCTGCACCAGGAAAATTTCAATATCGGCCCCATCCGCAGCTTGAGGCCGTACTTTGCCGTTCAATCGCTGGAATATGGTGGTATAGTGGCTCACAGCGGTTATTCTACGAGAACGGAACAGATGATCAGGAGGTTGGGCCTTACGCAGCTGGCCGATTATTCGTATTTCTGGAGGGACACGTCCAGGCACGCGCCTCACAATCTTTATACAAATATTAAAAATCTGTACCGGGCAGCCGGTGAAAAGCCCAAAGCCGGTGAAAAAACATTGATGCCGCAGAGCGAGCCGCAGGAGCCTTACGAAAAAGAGGAGATTATTGAAATCGATTACAGCGCCATTAATAAAGTGCGCTACGAGTATGACGCTGATAAGCGCGTCTATTACCGTTCGGTCAACGGTCACCCCCATACGGAGAAGGAAAGCAAAGAGCAGTACTTTGCCAACCGGGTTATTGTCCGTATCACGCCGCATACAAATGTCCCGGGAACCGACCTTGTAGATATAGATCTGGAAGGTTCCGGCAGGGGCTATCTTTATGAGCTGGGCGGCAAAACCGCGATTACCTGGAAAAAAGTCGGGCACGACACGATTTTCTGTTATCCCGGAGGCGACCCTGTTCTTCCCATCAAGGGAACGACGTGGATTCAAATCGTCAGGAATTGAACTTTTTTTTGGGTGGGCGCTTCCCGTAGTACTGATAATAAGTTACCTTAATATTACCATTGTATAATTTTCGCCTGCGATGAGCTTTTCCCCCGTAAAGCTTTTCAAAATTTTCTTCGGCAGTAAGAACATAGACAGACCAGGTGGGATCTGCGCAAAAAATATGGCCCATCTCCTTATACATCTTTCTGATTTCTTCCTGTTTCCCAATCCGTTCTCCATAGGGCGGATTGGTGATGACGACTCCGAACTTTTCTTTGGGTTTAGATTCCGTAAAGGAGTTGACTGAATACGTTATACAGTCATCCACACCGGCTTCAAGAGCATTTTGTTTTGCTATTTCAATAATTTTCGGGTCGAGATCCGAAGCAATTATTGATATGGGAGTCTCCTGATCAATAGCGTTAAATGCTTCAATCCGTGCTGCTTTCCACAAAGTTTTATCAATGCCCGGCCATTCCTCAGAGGCAAATTTTCTGCCCAGGCCCGGGGCTATATTGCGGCCGATCATGGCAGCCTCGATCGGTATTGTTCCTGAACCACAAAAAGGGTCTAATAGAAGTCTGTGTTTATTCCAGTAGCTTAGCTGGATCATTGCTGCTGCTAATGTTTCCTTAAGCGGAGCGGCACCTGATTCCCGGCGGTAACCCCTTTTATGCAGGCCGGCACCGCTTGTATCTATGGTCAACGTGGCCAGATTATTAAGCAATGCCACCTGGATGGTAAATTCCGGACCTGTTTCAGGAAACCAATCGACGGCATACTTTTGTTTAAGTTTTTCTACAACTGCTTTTTTAACAATTGCCTGGCAATCTGAAATGCTGAACAGCTTTGATTTGATGGATTTGCCGTTTACCGTAAATTTGCCGTCCATTGTGACCCAATCT
>CAYQQF010000119.1:0-6299 GCA_964419485.1 uncultured Dethiobacter sp. | reverse complement strand
TGTCTGAAGCCGTATATCCTTTGAGAGAAAGCCCGCTATTTCTGGATATGCTCGTGAGATTGGGCCAGCAGCCGCTTCTTGGCATTCTTGTTTCAGCTCTTTTTACAGCAGTTATCCAGAGCAGCAGCGGGGCTACCGGGATTATTATTGCTCTTACTTTACAGGAACTAATGACCATTGATATAGCGATTCCGCTTATTTTAGGAACCAATGTCGGCACTTGCATCACCGCTGTCCTGGCAGGCTTCGGGACTTCGCTGTCGGCAAGGAGAGCGGCGCTCTCCCACGTTCTATTTAATTTGATCGGGGTTATAGTGCTTTTGATTTTTTTAAAACCCTTTACCGCCTTGATTTTGCATACCGGCGATACTATAGCGCGCCAGGCCGCAAACGCCCATACCATTTTTAATGTTTTAAATACAATTTTATTGTTTCCTTTCTTTAAATTTTTTGTCCATCTTGTCACTCTGATCTATCCGGGTGAGGATATAACCGTCGAATTCGGCTCCAAATATTTAGACAAGAGAATGCTTATAACACCCGCTGCCGCCATCCAGGCAGCCAGGCGGGAATTGGTGAGGATGGCCAATGTAGCCCGGGATATAGTTGCAGAGTCAGTAAACATGTTTTGCAAAGGGAATCTGAAAAATTTATCTCATATTAACCAGCTGGAAGATTTACTGGATGGGCTGGAAAAAGAAATCATCCATTATTTACAACAGCTTTCCCAGCATTCTCTTACCTACAAACAGACAATCGTTGTTTCAGGAGTAATGAGTGCGGCGAATGACCTGGAGCGCATCGGGGATCATGCCATGAATATTGCTTTTCTTTCCGAAACTGTCATAGAAAACAAATTACATGTCAGCTCAACGGCGAGAAAAGAAGTTTTGCAGTTATTCGAAAAGGTAGATGAAATAACCGCCAGTGCCATTGATGTTTTTTCCAGAGAAGATTTCTACCTTGCGGAAGAGGTTATTAAACAGGATGATATTGTTGATAACCTGGAAAAAACGCTGAGAAAAAGTCATATCAGCCGCATAAACAACAATGAATGTATTCCGGAAAGCGGTGTAATATATCTCGATGTTTTGAGCAACCTGGAAAGAATCGCGGATCATGCGACGAATCTTGCCGAAGTTATCACGGAGAATAGAGGCACTTAACAGACGGCAGGGCTTTGCAGTCCGTTCTGCATCTCGCAGGCCATAACAGTGTGTTTGCATAAAACAACAGTTGTGATGGAACCGACCCCGCCGGGAACGGGTGTAATCTTAGCAACAATGGGTTCTACTGAGGCAAAGTCGACATCTCCGCAATATTTGCCGGGATTATCAGGATCTTCATTGATTCCGACGTCAATAATTATCTGACCTGGTTTTACATATTCGCTATCGATCATTCTGGCCCGACCTGCAGCTGTCACAAGGATGTCGGCATCTGTGCAAACTGCAGCAAGATTTTTAGTTCTAGAGTGACAGATGGTGACAGTGGCGTGCTCTCTGAGCAGGAGCATGGAAACAGGCTTGCCGATAACAAGGGAACGGCCCAAGACGACAACTTTCTTTCCCTTGAGGGGAATATTATAGTAATTAAGCAGATCCATACAGGCGGTTGGTGTGCAGGGCGAAAAACCTGTAACATCGTCTGCAAAAACCTTTCCGGCACTGCCCAGGTTCATGCCGTCCACATCTTTTTCCAGCGGAATCAGCGAGCGGATTTTTTTCTCATTCAGGTTTTTGGGTAGAGGAGCAAACATGAGAATACCGTTGACATCCTTTTTGTTACCTGCTTCTATTATAGCCCTTTCAAAATCAACCTGTGGAATATCTTCCGGATAGGAAAATACTTCACATTCGATTCCCAGAGAGGAACAGGTTTTTCGGGCTCCCTTCTCATAAAAAAGATCATCAGGACGGGCGCCTACACGGACAATACCCAGTTTGGGTATAATCCCTTTTGCTTTCAGAGCGTCAACCCTTTTTAGCAAAACTTTTCTGATAGAGTCGGCAACCGCTTTTCCCTGTAATTGTTCCGCCAATGTATTATCTTACCTCCTTTTCCCGAGCTTATCCATAACTATTTGCAGAGTTTCGTCGGCAACTTTGCTGCCTTCGTCCAACAGGCGGTTCATTTCAGCAGAAATATTTTTGACGAATTCTTCATCTTTAATCGTATTGATATTGATGATAATATTTAATGCCCCGCTGATTAATGCCGATTTAAGAAAGACGACGCCGCATCCCACATCGGAAACAGCAATTAATGTGCCGATTTGTCCCATTCTTTCCTGTATTTTAATCCCTTCAAATGACTTGCGCATGATTTCCAGAGGGACTGAACAGGCATTCTTGGAGCAGAGTTCCACCGTTTTTTCTTTAAATTCTGTTTGTTCAGGGGTATCTGTCGGCAAACCATAAGCTTTAGAAAGCGGTTCAAAAACTTTCGCATCCTCATCGGCCAGTATTTTTAATTCTTCAAGAATTTTATAGCCCCTTTCCAGCAACTCTTTAACCTCATCCTGCACATCGGCATATTTTTTTTTGCCGAGTGTCAGGTTGCCTACCATGTTGGAAAGGGCCATCCCTATGGCGCCGCCCAAGGCGGCCGCTCCGCCTCCTCCGGGAACAGGAGTCTTAGAGGCCAGTATTTCCAGGAATTCACCGCATTTTTTTTCGTTAATAGACATAATATACTCTCCTTGTTCTTGAGTTAAGACTAATTCTTCATCAAACAATATTTTTCCTTCTTTTACAGATGGATCAGGGCCATTCCTACCAGACCTGTTGCCGCGGCGTAAATTAACGCTGGCAGGAGATTATAGCGGATTATCTTTCCTTCTGTTCCCAGGATTCCGACGACAGTACAGGCGGCAACAATATTATGGATGGCAATCATATTGCCCGTAGCCCCTCCTACGGCCTGCAGGGCCAGGATGATAGACGGATTAAAGTTCAGTTCTTCGGCTATTCCATACTGAAAACCGCCAAAAAGTAGATTGGATACGGTATTTGAACCCGAGACGAAGGCGCCCAAAACACCCGTAAAAGGTGAGAAAAGGGGCCAGAGATCTCCCGCCACCCGGGCGGTAAACCCGGACATGGTTAAAAGCATGCTGTCAAGGCCTGACTGGTTAATTCCGGATTGGACCATGACGCGCACCATGGCTACAGCAAAAACCAGCGCAGCGGCTGCGGGGATTAACTGACGGAAAGTGGTTTTCCAGGCCGAGGCGGCCTCCTTAATTTTCATCTTGTGCAGAAAAGGGGTTATGACTGCTATAAATAGAAAAGGAATTATTCCCGGCAGGAAAAGAGGCTGCAGCGTGTACTCAACTCCCTGCTGTCCGAATATGTTGTTCCAGGAGATTGTCCAGGCCTGCAGCGCTTCTTTAACCCCAAAGGCAGGGATACGGGTAACGACAAGAATGAAGGCGATGAGGATGTAAGGGGCCCAGGCCAGCAGAAGGGTCATATTTCTTGGTTCTCTTTTTTTGCCGGCTACTGCTCTGGCGTTGAATTTTAAGCTTTCTTCCTGTACTGCTTCTTTGTCACTGTTATGAGGGAAATCCCACACCTGGCGGGGTGTAAGAAATCCGGTTTTGGCAGCCCAGAGCACTACAGGCATACCTGCCAGTGCTCCGAGGAGGGAGGGGAGCTCAGGACCGAAAAGGAAAGCGATAACAAAACAGGGAACAGTAAAAGCTATACCTCCTAGTAAGGCGAAGGGGGCAATGTCCCACCCTTCCCTGAAAGAACCCTTTTTCCCAAAATACTTTGTCATGACCATAATAGCCAGAAGAGGTAAAAAAGTGCCCACTACCAGGTGGAATACTGCCGACCAGAGTCCAACCTGGAAGAGAAACAGTTCGATATTGGCCGTTTCCGGGATTATCCCCTCAACGGCATTTCTTACGCCGACGATAATCGGAGTTCCAACGGCTCCATAGGTTACCGCAGTGCTGTTAAAAATTAAAGCAATCATTACAGCTGCCGGACGGGGGAAACCCAGACCCACTAAGAGCGGCGCGGCCAGTGCTGCGGGAGTGCCGAATCCGGCGGCCCCTTCTACAAAGGAGATAAACATCCACCCTGCGATAATAGCCTGGACGCGACGATCCGGGCTGATACCGTAAAAGCCTTTGCTGATCACTTTCATTGCCCCGCTTTTTTGCAGGGTATTTAACAAAAGGACGGCGCCAAAAACAATAACCAGAATATTGAGCGCTCCCATAGCTCCCTCCATGCTGGCCGCCAGGACGCGGAGGGCGTCCACTTTCCAGACCGAAAGGGCCAGGAAAGCAGCAAGAGTCCAGGTAAGGGGCATTGCTTTTTTAGCAGGCCACATCAAGCCGGCCATAAGAAAAATGGTCAGCAAAATTGGCAATGAGGCAATTAAGGCCGTATATACGGATGAAAGCATTTTTACCTCCACAAGAAAGTTGAATACTGCAGGTTTCATTCGTTTCTAATTCTTTTATAAGCGCGCAAAACCCGGTCATATTCTTTGATAAAAAGGTTCGTTTTATCCTTTCCCTAAAACTTTCATGTAGTATTGTAACGGGCCGGTACTTGCTAAGATTAAATAAATAGATTAAGATAAAAGTGTTCGTTCCAGTTAAAATACTATAAGTTACTTGCACATGATTTTCTCCGGGGAGGTCGCAAAAAGTGTCTTTACCTCTTTTTGAACTTATTTTCCGGGAGCTTCCTGAAGCGGCGATTCTGACGGATATGGAATGCAGAATAATTGCCTGTAATGTTCTGGGAGAAGAGCTTTTGGACAATAAAGAAGAAAATATCAAAGGTCAAAGGATCCAGGATCTTTTGAACAGCCCTCCGCTAATGACCTTGCTGGATGAGGCGGTGATGTTTTCCCGTATACCGAATCTTAATCACGAAAATTCGATTATAGAACTGCATAAAAAAAATACAAAACAGTATTTCAAAGTCTCCATGGTTCTTTTAAATGACCCTGTTTTAGGCCGGAATTTTGTTCTTATTACTCTGACTGATATTACGATTTCAAAGGAAATAGAGCAGCATAAAACTGATTTTTTTGCCACGGCTTCCCATGAATTTCGCACGCCTTTAACTTCTATTTTTATGGGAGTAGGGATGATTAAAACCGGGCAACTGGGCAATATTTCTCCCCGGGGAAAGGAAATCCTGGAGGCAATTGAAGGAGACTGTACCAGGCTTTTACGACTGGCCAACAACCTGCTGGATCTTTCCCGTATGGAAACGGGTATTATCAGTATGGAGTTGGAAGATATTAGTGTTTATAATATTATTGAAGCAGCCCTGGCTACTCTCAAGCTGCAGGCGGAGAATAAAAATGTTTCCCTTTATACAAAGCTGCCAACGGACCTGCCCCTGGTCAAAGCTGATGTAAATAAGATCATCTGGGTAGTAACCAATCTTGTGGGAAATGCCCTGCGGTATACGGAGGAAAACGGTGCTATTACCGTTAAGGCACTCAGAAAAAGCTCAAAGGTCATTTTTTCGGTTTCCGATACGGGAAAAGGAATTCCTGCCATGTACCACGACAAAATATTTCAAAAATTTGTTCGGATTGACAGTGGAAACGGCGGTGCAGGTTTGGGTCTGGCCATCTGCAAAGAAATCGTTGAAGCACACGGGGGAGAAATATGGATGAAGAGCGAACCGGGGAAAGGCTCTACCTTCAGCTTTTCTATTCCTGTGGGAAGAAGTTGAAACCTGATTAAAAGGAGGCAACATATGGGAAAATTTCAAAAAGTATTACTGGTGGAAGATGAAAAAAATATCATTTTAGGGGTAAAGACTTGTCTTGAGGTGGCCAATTATGAAGTCATTGTCGTCGAGGACGGTGAAAAAGCCATCGAAACGGTCGTCAGGGAAAAACCCGATCTTATCCTGCTTGACCTTATGCTGCCGAAAATGGACGGTTTTTCAGTCTGCCGGGAACTGAAGTCCAGGGAAGATACGAACAGCATTCCCATCGTAATTCTGACAGCAAAGGTAGAAGAGGAAAGCCGTCAGCGTGCCCTGGAAGCGGGGGCCGATTCATATATGACCAAGCCTTTTCGCCCCGAAGAGCTATGGCAGGAGATAAAAAAATTTTTTTCCAGCTAGTACTCTGAGCAAACGATATTTACCGGTTTAATTTTCCCCTGATCTAAAAAGGAGGTCTGTTTTTCCATTATCATTAAGAAAATAGACCTCCTTTTTTACAAAATCGCACCCAACCTCTAGTTAATATTATTCTTCTCCACATAAACGAAGCAGCTTTTCCCATTCACGGTCAATATTTTCCTG
>CAYQQF010000118.1:0-6334 GCA_964419485.1 uncultured Dethiobacter sp. | reverse complement strand
TCGGATTACAGCAGAGCTTTGTGAGGTTTTAAGCCGCCACTTGCCCCTTTATATTAATACGCAATTTAATCATCCACTGGAAATTACTTCTGATTCCAGAGATGCATGTTTTGCCCTGGCAAGAAGTGGTATTAGCCTCGGGAATCAGGCGGTACTGTTGAAAGGAATTAATAACCATCCCTTTGTAATGCGCAAATTAAACCAGGAACTTCTTAAGATTATGGTAAGGCCTTACTATATTTTTCATGCCAAAGGTGTTAAAGGGACAGGGCATTTTCGGACCCGTGTGGAAGAAGGAATAGAAATAATGGAAAAACTGAGAGGTTTTACTTCCGGGTTGGCAATTCCTACCTATATTGTTAACGCACCTAAAGGGTATGGGAAAACTCCTATGCTCGCCGAATATCTGGTTTCCATGGGGGCAAAAAAATTGTTAATAAGGACCTGGGAAAACCGCATTATTGAATATGATAATGTTGATTATAAAGAAAATGCCTGACAGCAAATTTGCGGCTAGAATACATGAGCCGCTTAAATATTTTTTATTGAAAGGAGTTTCCTGTGTCGCAGGAAGAAAACAATAAAAAATATTTTCATGCCTTAAAATTGATTCCTTTCCTGGGTCCCAGAAGAATAAAAAGCCTCCTCGACCATTTTAAGACTCCCCTGGAGGCGTGGCGGGCTCCCAGGGATGAACTGGCCCGCCTGAACGGCTTTGGTCCGTCTGTGGCGGAAAATTTTTTGCGAGAGCGTTCAAAAATTGACCCCGATCAAAGTTGGGAAGAGATTGAGAAAAAAAACATTTCAGTTGTATCATGGGATGAATCTGCTTATCCGTATTTGCTCAAAGAAATTTATGATCCTCCCCCTCTGCTTTATTTTCAGGGGGATTTAAGCGTTCTCGGAAAATTTTGCCTGGCGATCGTTGGCAGCAGGCGGCATACTGTTTATGGAAAAGAAATTGCTTATAAATTTGCTAAAAAAATATCAAACTATGATTTAACGATAGTCAGCGGCATGGCAAGGGGCATCGATACCTGGGCACACAGGGGTGCTCTGGATGGAGGAGGTAAGACGGCGGCTGTTTTAGGCTGTGGTCTGGATATCTGTTATCCTGCTGAAAACCGGAATTTGAAACAGAAAATTTCAGAAAATGGTGTGGTTCTCAGCGAGTTTCCGCCGGGTGTTGGTCCAATGCCCCAGCATTTTCCCCAAAGAAATCGGATTATCAGCGGACTTTCCCTTGGAACGCTGGTTGTAGAAGCAGGTGAAAAAAGCGGTTCTCTTATTACAGCAGGTTTCGCACTGGACCAGGGGCGTGAAGTTTTTGCCGTGCCCGGTGCAGTAGGAAGCCCTTTTAGCAGAGGGTGTCATAAACTTTTAAAAGAAGGTGCAAAACTTGTAGAAACAGTTGAAGATATTCTGGAGGAACTTATTATACCGCTGAAGGCTGAACCAATAATTTCTGAAACAGTGCCTTTCCAACAGAACATGGGAGAAAAAGAGAGCGAATTGCTTGATCTTATCCCTTATGAACCTCTTTTACTGGAAGAGATTATTTCCCGAAGCAAAAGAAATACTGCAGAAGTATATCTTTTACTTTTGGAGCTGGAACTAAGCGGTAAGGTCAGGCAGCTGCCAGGAAAATATTATATGAGAATATAGCGGAGGTATTCAATGGATCTGGTAATTGTGGAGTCCCCGGCTAAAGCCAGAACAATCGGTAAATTTTTGGGAAAGAACTACCAGGTGAAAGCTTCTATGGGACATCTTGTAGACTTGCCTAAAAGTCACCTGGGGATTGATCCGGAAAATGACTTTAAAGCCAAATATATTACAATTCGAGGCAAAGGGAAAATTCTTAGGGAACTAAAGGAAGCCGGGAAGAAGGCCAAGAATATTTTTCTGGCTACAGACCCTGACAGGGAAGGAGAGGCCATAAGCTGGCATCTCAGTAATTCTCTTGGTCTTACTGCTGATACGCCGTGCAGGGTCGAATTTCATGAAATAACAAAATCAGCAATTAAAAACGCATTTTTGCATCCAAAACCGCTGGACTTAAATAAAATAGAGGCCCAACAGGCAAGGCGCATCCTTGATCGTTTGGTTGGATATAAGATTAGTCCGCTGCTTTGGGATAAGGTGCGCAAAGGGCTCAGCGCCGGAAGAGTGCAATCTGTAGCAGTCCGTTTAATTTGCGACAGGGAAAAAGAAATTGAGGCATTTGTTCCAGAAGAGTACTGGACTATTGAAGGGGTGTTTAAAGACCCGTCAAGCGGGGATATCTTTGCAGCAAAATTTTTCGGCAAAGACAAAAAAATAAAGCTTCCTGCTGAGGCGGAGGTAAAAGCGATATTAAAGCTGCTGGAAGGAAGTTCATACTCTGTTAAAAAAATAACGATCCAGGAGAGAAAACGCAATCCTTTGCCGCCGTTTACAACCAGTTCTTTGCAGCAGGACGCCTCGACGAGGCTTGGTTTTACCACAAAAAGAACCATGTTTTTAGCGCAGCAGCTTTATGAGGGCGTGGAGGTCGGTTCCAAAAAAGAGGCCACCGGTTTAATTACTTATATGAGAACAGACGCAACAAAAATTTCGCCTGTTGCCCGGGAAGAAGCAAGGATGTATATTGCTGAAAAGTTTGGCGATCAATTTCTGCCCCAAAGGGCCAGAAGCTTTGCGGCTCCCAAAGGTGCTCAGGAGGCCCACGAGGCAATTCGTCCTACTTCTGTTTTAAGAGAGCCGCAGCAAATGAAGCCGTTTCTAACCAGAGACCAGTACAGATTATATAAACTTATCTGGGAACGGTTTATTTCCAGCGAAATGTCGGCCGCTTTGCTGGAACAAATGAAAGTGGATATTGAAGCGGGAGGTTATCTTTTTAAGGCGAACGGTGTGACGGTTAAATTCCCTGGATTTACCATTATTTATACTAAAAAAGAAGATAAAGAAACAGAGAAACATCTTCCCCCGCTTAAAGAAGGACAGAAGCTTAAGCTTTGCTCACTAAACCCCGAGCAGCATTTTACGCAGCCTCCTGCCAGGTTTACCGAGGCATCTTTGGTCAAAACGCTGGAAAACAAGGGGATTGGCAGGCCAAGTACTTATTCTCCTATTATTGAAACCATTCAGAGCAGGGGCTATGTATTAAAAGAGGAAAAGGCTTTCAAACCTACAGAACTGGGCTGTATTATTGTTGATTTAATGAAACAATTTTTTCCGGAAATTATCGACATCGGTTTTACTGCACAGCTGGAGAATAAGCTTGATAAAGTGGAGTCCGGCAAATATTCCGGCTTACTGGTTCTTAATGATTTTTACGGGCCTTTCCTGAACCGTTTACAGGTTGCTGCCGAAAGAATGGAAAAGATCGGGCTGGAAGATGAAAAAACTGAAGAAATATGTCCTCTTTGCGGTAAATATTTAGTTAAAAAATACGGCCGTTATGGGATATTTTTGGCCTGTCCCGGTTTCCCCGAGTGCCGGTTTACAATGCAGCCCAAAGCAAACACGGGGATCAAATGCCCGTTATGTCAAGGCGAGATTGTAGAACGGAGAACCAGAAGAAGGAAGTTATTCTATGGATGCAGTAACTACCCTGCATGCAAATTTGTTTCCTGGGATAAGCCTGTTGATAAAAAATGTCCTCAATGCGGTTATTATATGGTAGAAAAAAAGATGCGCGGCGGCAGTGTTATTCGCTGCAGTAATAAGGAATGCGGTTTTCAAGAGGCACAAGTAACGGGAGAAAAACGATGGAAGAAGTAACAGTTATCGGCGCCGGACTTGCCGGTTCGGAGGCAGCCTGGCAAATTGCCGGAAGAGGGGTCAGAGTGAGCCTTTATGAAATGAGACCTTACAAGATGACTCCTGCTCATCATAGCGAATATTTTGCCGAACTTGTCTGCAGCAATTCTTTTCGTGCCGTCTCGCTTCAGAATGCTGTGGGGTTATTGAAAGAAGAAATGCGGCAGCTTAATTCTCTGGTAATAAAGTGTGCTCATAAGTCCCGTCTCCCGGCGGGTGGTGCTCTTGCTGTTGATCGAGATGATTTTGCCCGCGGGGTAACAGACTACCTTTTGAAGAACCCCCTGGTGGATGTTCATTATGAAGAAATAGTGACAATACCTGATGCGAGGCCTGTTATCATCGCTACAGGACCACTTACCTCTATGGGCCTGGTTCGCAGTCTTGAATCTTTTACAGGTCTCGGCAAACTATACTTTTATGATGCCGCGGCCCCGATTGTCACTTATGAATCCATTAACAGGGATAAAGCATTTTTTGCTTCCAGATATGAAAAGGGCGGGGACGACTATTTAAACTGTCCCATGAATAAAGAAGAATACAAATTATTTTGGAGAGAACTCGTTCGAGGAGAAGTCGCCGAGAGCAAAGAATTTGAAAAAGAAATCTTTTTTGAAGGTTGTATGCCTGTGGAGGTGCTGGCAAAGAGAGGAGAGGATACGCTCCGTTACGGGCCGTTAAAACCGGTGGGGATATCTGTTCCGGAAAACGGTAAACAGCCGTATGCTGTTGTCCAGTTGCGAAAGGACAATAAGGAAGGCACTCTTTATAACATGGTCGGGTTTCAAACTCGGTTGAAATGGCCTGAACAGAAACGTATTTTCCGTTTAATTCCAGGCCTGGAAAGGGCCCAATTTGTTCGCCTGGGGGTTATGCACCGTAACATTTTTATCAATGCGCCTCTTTTACTGGAGGCGACGCTGCAAATGAAAGAGCATCCCGGTGTCTTCTGGGCGGGTCAGATTACCGGAGTGGAAGGTTATGTGGAATCGGCTGCCATGGGTTTGGTAGCGGGAATAAATGCCTGCCGCTTTTTAAAGAGCGAAATTCCGGTGGTTTTTCCCCGGGAAACTGCGTTAGGAGCTTTAACAAATTATATTACAACTGCAGATCCACAGAACTTTCAGCCAATGAATATTAATTTTGGGCTTTTTCCTTTACTTTCGACCGCCAGTAATAAAAAAGGTCGAAAAGAATTGCTATCAAGAAGAAGCCTGGAGAAATTGTCGACTTTTCAAAAAATATTCCATTTATTTGCTTGCATAATAACTCTTACTATGCTAATATGAAAAACAAGGCTGGAATTATGGATAGTTACATAGAAAAATTTAAGTTATTTATGAAAATCGAAAAAAATGCTGCTGCATTGACTATCCAGAGCTATGAAAAAGATGTTTCGCAGTTTTTACGCTTTCTCGACTCGCAGGGAATTTTATATCAAAATATAAATTACCCTATCATGCGACGCTTTCTGGCTCTTTTAAAAGAACAGGGCTATGCAAGGAATTCCATTGCCAGAAAGATATCTGCATTAAGAACTTTTTTGCGATATTTGAAAAGAGAAGGCGAGGTTGCATCTAGTTCGTGGGAAATAATATCTACACCAAAACGGACCAAAAAATTACCTGTATTTTTGTATCCCGACGAGGTGGTGGAACTTTTAGAAGCACCTGAAAAAGGAACCATTCTTGGCTCCCGTGATAAGTCTATACTGGAAACTTTATACGGTTCCGGAATCAGGGTTAGTGAAATGACTGGTTTAAATCTTAGTGATGTAGATTTGGAAAATGGTTATCTTAAGGTGATGGGTAAAGGGGCAAAAGAAAGAATCGTTCCTATCGGAAGGTATGCAAGGCAGGCAGTAGCTGTTTATTTGCGGATTGGACGTCCTTTTTTAGAGACGAATTGTAAACATGGTGAACAGGAAACCGCACTATTTTTAAACAGATTTGGGCAGCGGTTATCCGATAGAAGCGTGCGGCGTATTATTTCCAAGTACAGTTTGAAAGTCACTTCCGGATCCCATATAAGTCCTCATGTTTTGCGTCATTCTTTTGCCACCCATATGTTAAACGCCGGGGCCGATCTCAGAACAGTACAGGAACTTTTAGGGCATGTTTGCATTTCTACTACGCAAATATATATACATATTACAAAGGATGAATTAAAAAGGACATATTTAAAAACCCATCCCAGGGCTTGAAAGTCTTTTGGTTTGAAGCGTGTTGAATTATCGAAAGCTTATATATATTTGAAATATTGTGGGGTAATGAAGATGTTTGAAGCTACGACTATTATAGCTGTAAAAAAAGAAGACAAAGTGGCGATTGCCGGAGACGGGCAGGTTACATTTTCAGGAAATATTATTATGAAACACCAGGCCAGAAAAGTAAGGAAGCTGTATGAGGGTAAGATCCTGGCAGGGTTTGCCGGTTCGGTTGCCGATGCTTTTACGCTATTTGATAAGTTTGAAAAGCAGTTGGAGAGCGCACGCGGTAATTTGCGCAGGGCCGCTGTAGAACTTGCC
>CAYQQF010000117.1:0-6341 GCA_964419485.1 uncultured Dethiobacter sp. | reverse complement strand
AAAAGATCTTAGTTCAAGGGAAATTAAAAAATTTATAACTGCCCGGGGTTTTAGGTAACGGGTTGAAGATTCCGGGTAGTTACGCGGCGAGGTGTATTATTTAATGGGCCTAGAAGAAAATTCCGGCGGTAAAAAAACGAATAGATTAATTGAGGCCAAATCTCCGTATTTGTTACAGCATGCATACAACCCCGTGGACTGGTACGAGTGGGGGAAGGAGGCCTTTGAGCGGGCCAGGGCCGAGAATAAGCCGGTTTTCCTATCCATCGGCTATAGTACCTGCCACTGGTGTCATAATATGGCCAGGGAATCCTTCGAAGACGAGGAGATCGCAGAGATTCTCAATAAAAATTACATATCCATCAAGGTCGACAGGGAGGAACGTCCGGATATAGACAATGTCTATATGAAGGTCTGTCAAGCCATGACAGGCCATGGCGGATGGCCCCTCACTGTTTTACTGACCCCTGCCAAGAATCCCTTTTTTGCGGGAACATATTTTCCTAAAGAACGAAAATATAATCTGCCCGGTTTGAAAGAAATTCTGCTGAAGGTCGCGGAAAACTGGTCAAGGGAAAATTCCGACCTGGGAGGGAGAAAGATTATTGAAGCCCTGCAGGAAAATGAATATAAAAGCCGTCATGACGGTTCCCTCGGAGAAGAAACGCTGCAACGGGGGGCCGAAGAACTTATGGGGCAATACGACAGGGTAAATGGCGGTTTTGGGGAAGCACCGAAGTTTCCGGTTCCTTCAGTTCCGGCGTTCCTGCTTCGCTGGCGGGACCGGAGCGGGGATGAGGGGGCTTTAAGGGCGGTGTGCCATACCCTGGAGGCGATGGCCAGAGGAGGAATTTTTGATCATCTGGGATACGGTTTCCACCGTTATAGCGTAGATGAAAAATGGCGGGTGCCGCATTTTGAAAAAATGCTTTATGACCAGGCTCTGCTGTCCATGGTTTACCTGGACGCTTTTCAGATCACGGGAAAAAAAGATTTTGCCGATACGGCAAACAAGATTTTTACATATGTTTTGGAAGAGATGCAGTCTCCCGAGGGAGGTTTCTATACTGCCGAGAATGCGGAAAGTGAAGGGATTGAAGGCAAGTATTACGTTTGGGAAAAGTCCGAGATTCTGAAAACATTGGGAGCGGAACAGGGGGAGCTGATCTGTTCCTTTTTCGGTGTGACGGAAGAAGGCAATTTTGATGATGGGAACAATGTCCTTTTTATGCCTGAAGATGAACAATCTTTTATCAGCAAACAGAAATTAAATCCCAGGTCGTGGTATTTTTTCCTGGAAGAGTCCCGCAAAACATTATTCCAAAAGCGTGCGGAGAGGGTCAGGCCTTCTTTGGATGATAAAATTCTGACCTCCTGGAACGGGTTGATGATTAGCGCTTTGGCCAGGGGAGGGCAGGTTTTGGCCGGAGATGTTTATACCAGCTCAGCTTCCCGGGCGGCGGATTTTATTCTTTCCCGTATGAAACGGGATGGTTATCTGTTACATCGCTATTGCCGGGGTGAAGCCGCTTATAAAGGATTTCTCGATGATTATGCGTATCTGGTGGCAGGCCTGCTGGATCTTTATGAAGCGATTGTAAAGCCGTGTTATCTTGCCGAGGCTGTTTCCTTAAACAGCCGGATGCTGGCTCTTTTCTGGGATGAACAAAACGGAGGGCTTTTTTTCAGCAGCAAAGAAGCTGAAGAGGAGCTTCCTTTCAAAGCTAAAGACGCTTACGATGGTGCCTTGCCTTCGGGAAATTCTGTCGCCGCTCTGAATATGCTGCGCATTGCACATTTTACCGGTGATAAGGAGATGGGAGACAAAGCGCTCCGCCTGATGGAGTCTTTTTCTGCTTCCATACACCAGGCTCCCTCCAATTATACGGCCATGCTTTCCGCCCTTGATTTTTCTCTGGGTCCGGTCCGGGAAATGGTGCTGGTTGGAAGAAGCCTGGAGGACGATACTGAGCGGGCTCTGCTGCGGGTTATCCAAAAGCAGTTTCTCCCCCGCAAGGTTTTTCTTTTCTACAGTCCCGAACAAAAGACGGGTTATGAGCTGGAGCAGATTTCTGCCCCGGTCAAGGATAAGGAATTTGTGGATGGAAAGCCGGCTCTCTATCTTTGTGAAAATTTTTCCTGCCGGGTACCTTTTACAAATAAAAATGAGCTGGAAGCATTCTTAACGCAGGAGGCGGGAGCAGACCGGGATAATAAAACCGGTGAAGACATTTAAAACTTTAACTGCCTAAGCGGTAATAAAAAGAGAAAAAGATCTGTACGGCAGCAAAGCATGCTTTCATGGCTTGATGAGGAAGGAGTTCTACTGTGCCGTTTAAAGGAGTCGGGATAGACTTGATTCGGGTTGGGCGTGTAGCCCGGGCCTGCCGGCGAAGGCCGGAGCGTTTCATGAAAAGAATATTTACTGATAAGGAAATCGGGATGCTTCTAAAAAAAAGGAACCCTTTCCCTTCCATCGCGGCCAGGTTTGCCGCCAAGGAAGCCGTTGCCAAAGCCCTGGGGTGCGGGATTGGTTTAATCAGCTGGCGCGAGATAGAAATATTTTCTGATCCCCTGGGAAAACCTCTTGTCTTTTTGACAGGAAAGGCAGCTTCCCGGGCGGAAAAAAACGGGATTAAAGGTGTTCATCTTTCCATGAGTCATGACGGTTTATACGCCGCCGCGATCGCTGCGGCCTACAGAAGATAAAACCCAAAATGAATTTCCAATCTCACTCCGGTGAAAAATTATCCTTGTTGACGGTTTAAAAAAGATATGTTAAATTAAAACTGATCTTTAAAAAGACAGGGTTTAATTATTATTAGTTTTATTAAATCCTTACTAATTCAGTATAATATTAAAGGTGGTGGCAGTGTGCGTCTTTCTGCCAAGGGAGAATATGGAGTCAGGGCTATGGTCCACCTGGCTTTGCATTACAGGGACGGACCTATCCCCCTGAGCAGAATAGCCGCGGATGAAAATATTTCTCGCCAATACCTGGAGCAAATATTTTTCTTGTTAAGGAAAAATGGTTTTATTACCAGCGTCAGGGGTGTAAAAGGAGGCTATTTTCTGGCCTCGCCGCCGGAAGAGATTTTTATCGGAGATATTATCCGTGTCCTTGAAGGACCGATTATACCGGTTGATTGTCTTTCTGGAAAAGAGGAAGAAGAACTTTTTCCCTGCGGTAAAAGAGAAAGGTGCCTGGCAAGCAATCTTTGGGAGAAGCTGCGCAATCAAATCACTCAACTGCTGGACAACATATCCCTGCAAGATATGATTGAAAGTAAGCAATGGAAATACTGAATTTTGGATTTCGATACCGTAATAATGACATGAAGTTTGATAAACCCCGTAGATTGGAGGCTGCTTTACTTAAATGAAAAGGATTTATATGGATCATGGTGCCACAACTCCGATGAGAGAAGAAGTACTGGAGGCGATGCTTCCTTATTTCAGAGAAAAGTATGGAAACCCGTCCAGCCTGCATTCATTTGGCCGGGAATCTCGTAAAGCTCTGGACGGCGCCAGGGAAAAGGTTGCTGCCGGTCTGGGAGCTGACCCGGAGGAAATTATCTTTACCTCAGGAGGGACAGAAGCAAACAACCTGGCTATTATGGGAGCTGCAAGAAGGGGTTCTTCCGGGAAAAATCATATTATAACCAGTGCTGTAGAACATCATGCGGTGCTGGATACAATTACTTTTTTAAGACAAAGCGGTTATGAAGTTACAGTTCTGCCTGTGGACGAATATGGTGTTGTTTCTCCACAGCAAGTTGAAGATGCCATTACGGACCAAACTATTCTTGTCAGTATTATGGCAGCCAATAACGAAGTAGGCTCTATCCTTCCCTTTGCAGAAATTGGCCGGATTTGCAGGGAAAAAGGTGTTTATTACCATACAGACGCGGTTCAGGCAATCGGGCATATTCCTTTTAATCTGCTGGAACAACCCGTTGACCTTCTTTCTCTCTCCGCACATAAAATTTATGGGCCGAAAGGTATCGGTGCTCTTTATGTCCGTAAAAAAACCAGAGTAAAGCAGATCCTTTTTGGAGGAGGACAGGAGAAAAAGCTGCGGCCGGGAACAGAAAATTTGTACGGTATCGTGGGCTTGGGCAAAGCGATGGAACTGGCTGTTTCCCATATCCCGGAGAAAAAAGAAAAACTCTCCCGTCTGCGGGATCGGCTTATTAAGGGATTGCTGGAGATAGAAGATGTCCGCCTTAACGGTCATCCTGAGAAACGACTGCCGGGAAACGTTAATGTGAGCGTTCTCTATGTTGAAGGGGAATCCCTGCTTCTGAGTCTCGATCTAAAAGGTATAGCCGTTTCCAGCGGTTCGGCCTGTACGTCCGGTTCTCTGGATCCTTCTCATGTTCTCCTGGCGATGGGGCTTGATCATCAAACTGCCCAAGGTTCTCTTCGTTTTACCCTGGGCAGGGATAATACACCTGAAGAAATTGATTATACATTGGATATTGTTCGGGAAACGGTGAAGAGTTTGCGAGCCATGTCTCCCATTTATAAGAAGTAATTGCGGAGCAGGCTGGATAAATGGTAGAATACCCTTGGGAGGGAGAGAATATGTACAACGAAAAAGTAATGGATCATTTTCAAAACCCGCGAAATGTTGGAGAAATAAATAACCCCAGTGGAGTGGGCGAAGTTGGAAATATGAAATGCGGCGATATCATGAAAATTTTTATCAATGTAGAGGATGATGTTATTCAGGAAGTTAAATTTCTTACTTTCGGATGTGGAGCGGCAATCGCCAGCAGCAGTGCGCTTACTGAAATGGTAAAAGGGAAAACTATAGAGGAAGCCTGGCATATTACCAACAAGGATGTAGCCAATGAACTTGGGGGGCTTCCGGAAGCCAAATTGCACTGCTCCAACCTGGCAGCCGATGCACTGCATAAAGCAATTGAAGATTTTCGAGCGAAAAAATAGCATATAACCTGTGGGACAGCGGAGCAAAAATAAAAGTGTATTTTTGTATAATCCCCCCTTTGATATCATATTTATATAAGAACGGTATAAGGGGGGAAAGTTTTTGTCCGGCAGATTTAGTTCTTTCCATCTGCAAAAAAACCGTTTCAAATTTCCTGTAACCCGTCGCGGCTTTCGAAGAAAAGAGGCGATTGCTTTTATCCCGTTTCTTTTTATCCTTTTCGTTGCTATGACTTTTATATTTCCCTTCCTGCACAATTTATCCCCGACCGTTTTGGGCAGAAGAGTTGTTGGGATTATCTCCCTTCCCCTGCAGGGCGAACTGGATTTATCACTGTTGCTGAATTATTCTATACCGGGTATGAGTTTTAAGAGGGATACAAGCCCTCTGTTCGAAGAAAAGGAAGCCGGCAAAATTACAGACGGGCAGACGCCTTTGCAGCTTTTTCCCAGATACTTGCTGAATTCGGAGCTGGCAGGATTTAATTCGCAGGAAAAGCACGGGATTTCCTTTGTTCCTGTCCATGATTCAATCCCAAAAGAAAATATCAGTAAAGCGGAACCCGGCCCCGGGGAGATTGATGATTTTAGCATGGTTGCATCACCGGAAAAGTTATCTCTGGCCAATGCCGCCAGTTCAATCAAAGAGAAAGGTCCTCTTATCCTGATTTATCATACACATACGACCGAATCATTTGTGCCGTTTTCCGGAGAAGCGTTCAGCACAAACCTGGAAAAAACAGTAGTTGTACTTGGAGAGTATCTAAAGGAAATCTTGGAGAAGAAATACGGGATACCGGTTCTTCATTACTGTGAAGTATTCGATATCCCGCGCCGCAGTGCCTATGAAAAAGCACGCCCGGCTGTGGAAAAGATTATCGCAGAGCATCCCGGTATCCAGGTTGTCCTTGACGTGCATCGTGATGGAGTTTCACGTAACACTACCACGGTATCTGTAAATGGAAGTGAAACGGGAAGGGTTTTATTTGTGCTCGGGTCCAACCACAAGGATTGGAATAACAACCTGCGTTTTGCTCTTTTCTTGCAGGAAGCCCTTGAAGAAATAAGCCCGGGACTTTCCCGCGGGATTCGGAAACAACCCTTTACATATAACCAGCATCTCCATCACCGCAGCCTGATCGTTGAAATTGGAGGGCATGAGAACAGCATGGAAGAGGTAAAAAGAACAATTCCATACCTTGCCGGAGCCCTGGCGGCTGTTCTGCAATAACCGGGAGAAGAAGTTACGAAAGTTTTTTGAATAAAAGCAAGCTTTCCGGTTAAGAGTACAGGCTAGAATTTTTTTTAGAGGAGGCTGTTCTCTTGAACTGGAGAGCCATAGTATTTGTTTTTATTGGACTGGCCGGTCTTGTTCTCTTCCTGTATTG
>CAYQQF010000116.1:0-6343 GCA_964419485.1 uncultured Dethiobacter sp. | reverse complement strand
CTCCGGGCAAAACAGTATAAGGAATTTCTTCTTCGATCAACATATTGATTAAATAAAACCCGGGATCTGAAATTCCAGGCATACCGGCATCGCTCAACAGAGCAACTAGAGCGCCTTCTCTGAGCCTGGCGATAATCTCCCGGCTTTTTTTCTCCCTGTTCGCTTCGCGGTAAGATGTCAGGGATTTCTTGATACCGTAATAATGCAAAAGTTTTCGAGTGTGTTCAGGATTTTCAGCGGCAATAAGATCCGCGCGTTTCAAACAGTCCAGGACGCGAAGAGTAATATCCCTCAAATTGCCGATCGGTGTAGCACAGAGGTAAAGCGTCCCCCCGGAAAATTGTTCCCTTTTCAGTTTTTCTTCCATACATTAAACCGCCTTGATCTCCATAAAATCTAATCTGTTTTCCTGTCGACTTCTTCAAAAGGAAATTCCTCTTCCCTGGAGTCATCCAGTTTAACCAGTAGTGTTTTTTTAAAATAATTGGTGCTGACTACTTTCCCATCACCATGAGGGGTAATGACCGTTTCACCGGGAGAAGGAAATTCTTCCCGTGCACATTCATACTGTTCAACTTCATAGCGAAGACAGCACATTAAACGGCCGCAGATACCGGATATTTTCGTCGGATTGAGCGAAAGGTTCTGTTCCTTGGCCATGCGGATAGAAACAGGGCCAAAATCGCCGAGAAAAGTAGCGCAACAGAGACTTCGGCCACAGGGGCCCATTCCCCCGACTATTTTTGCCTCATCCCGAACGCCAATCTGCCTGAGTTCAATTCGCGTCCGAAAAACAGAAGCCAGATCCCTGACCAGCTCGCGGAAATCTACCCTGCCTTCAGAAGTAAAATAAAAAATAATTTTATTATGATCAAAAGTGTACTCCACATCAACCAGCTTCATATCAAGCTTGTGTTTCTCGATCTTTTCCTGGCATATCTTCACCGCTTCGGCTTCTCTCTGCTTATTTTCTTTGATTTGCCTGCAGTCTGATTCCGTAGCAATTCTGCGGATTAACCTCAGCGGAGGCACTATCTCATTCTCGTCGACTTCCCTGCTTTCCTGAACCACTTCACCAAACTCCAGACCTCTGCTGGTTTCAACAATGGCACTCTGCCCGACTTCCAATTCCAGGCTTCCGGGATCAAAATAATATATTTTGCCGGCACGGCGAAAACGTACTCCAACAACCTTTGGCAAGCTACACAACCCCTCTCATCGTTAACAAAAACACTTCCAGCGCCAGCCGCCGGTTAACATTGCCAAGCAACTCGCTCTGCAACTGCAACAAAGCATGGCAGGTCTTTTCCAGGGAAAACATTCCCGGGGGAGATTTCACTCCGGTAATGTTACTGCCGGCACAAGAAGAACGGTTGTTCATATTTAATGGCCTGAACATGTTTAATAGAACACCTTCTGAAGCACTTGACAAGCGGGAATAAAGCCTTCGGCGAAAAATTAACAATAAGATTGCGATTATTTCCTGCAGGTCATCCCGGCGGGAAAGTTCTTCGGACAGAGGAAACAACTCTTCTTCAGGAGAACATTCCATTCGCTCCAGCAACTCTGCCGCTTCTTCCAGCTTTTCTTTCCAGCTGCCCTGAGAAATTATTTCTAAAGCCCTTCCGGGATTGCCTTCGGCAAGAGAAATCAGAAAAGCACGCTCCTGGGGTGGCAATGGCTCCCGGCTGTCCAGCAAGGACGCCATTTCCTCGTCCGTCAGAGGCTTGAGGGGAAAATGCGTACAGCGCGAAAGAATCGTTTGGAGCAGGGCCCAGGGACGAGAACTCAGGAGAAGAAACACCAGATCCTCAGGCGGTTCTTCAAGGATTTTTAAGAGGCTGTTTCCCGCAGGAAGTGTCAGGCGGTCAGCATCATAAAGTAAACAGACTTTCTTAAATCCTTCGGTCGGAAGATAAAATAATTTTTCTTTTAACTCCCGGAGCTGTTCAATCTTAATAGAAGCTCCCTGAGGCTTGACATAAAATAAATTGGGATGGTTTCCGCTTTTAGCTTTACGGCACGACAGGCACTCACCGCAGGGCGGGGTTGGCCCGGTGCAGTTGAGCGCTTGGGCAAAAAGAAAAGCCATAGTTTTTTTCCCGCTGCCGGGAGGCCCTGAAAAAAGGTAAGCATGGCCAACTTCATCGCACTTTAGCGACCTTTTTAGAGCCATAACCAGCAGGTCCTGTCCTGCTATTTGCTCAAATCCCAAGTTTGTTTCCTCTTTCTTCCAGTAAAAAATAACGCTCCCGAAGTAAAGTCTTTACGTGTTCCCAAATCAACAAATGAACTTCTTGCGGCGTTTTTTCTGCATCAATCTGAATAAATCTTTGCGGTTCCCGCATGGCCAACTGCAGAAAACCGTCCCTTACCCTGCAGTGAAAATCCAGGTTTTTTTGCTCCATACGATCCCCGGCAGATAAGCTGCCTGTTCCCTCCTGCAGACGCTCAAGCCCCTTCTCTGCCGGCAGGTCTAAAAGAAATGTCTTATCCGGCCGGAGGGCACCCGTGACCCAAATATTCAATTTGCGGATAATTTCCAGGTCTTCACCGCCGGCATAACCCTGATAAACAGTGCTGGAATCTATAAAACGATCACTGATAACTATAATCCCCTTCTCCAGCGAAGGACGGATAACCTGCTCGACAAGCTGAACGCGGGCTGCACAGTAGAGAGCGACCTCACAAGGAACCGTCATCTCGGTAAAAAGGGGATTTAAAAGTATTTTGCGCACCTCTTCACCAATTGGTGTGCCTCCGGGTTCTCTGGTCAACATGACTTCAAGCCCCAGCTCGCCAAGTTTTCTCTGCAGCATGCAAGCCTGAGTTGTTTTCCCGGCGCCATCCGGCCCCTCGATGCTGATTAACAACCCTTTTCCAGATAATGATCCCATATAAAAAGTCCTCCGCTTTTCTGACTCCTGACTTCT
Source organism: uncultured Dethiobacter sp. (assembly GCA_964419485.1). Taxonomy (GTDB): domain Bacteria; phylum Bacillota; class Dethiobacteria; order DTU022; family UBA8154; genus DUNV01. The sequence continues at coordinate 3,410 of CAYQQF010000116.1, read as the reverse complement.
GTTATTATTCTACCACAAATCAAGTTTTTCTCACAACGATTATTCTTTTTAACGCTGGATCTCTTGCCCCCTGAAAGTAAACCCCCTCTTTATTCTTCCGTAAAAGAAAAGACACTGTTTCTTCAGTTAACATCTCTCCTGGAGAAACAACCGGTATTCCAGGAGGTGAAAGGACGACCATTTCTCCACAAATCTCTCCCACTGCTGATTCCAGGAGAATGGAAGACCTGGAGGCACTGAGCGCCTCCCGTGGAGCAAGAGAGAAAGGAGATGAAATCTTTTCCTCTTTATTCCCGCCCGTATAATCTGTAGACTTAAAGAAAACAACCGGAAAGTCCTCGGAAGAAAAATATGGGATGCTTCCAATATCGCGGTCCAGGACAGAACGAACTTCTCTCAGAGCTTTTAAAAAATTTTCGGAAGAAGATGACAGCTGAGTCGGACCACTGATGGCCAGTAGATAACCGCTCGCTTTCAATTCCATCTGATAGCCTTTTTCGGCCAGCCGCCTGGAAAAAAGGAGCCCATCACCCTGAGGAAACAACAGAGTAATCCGGCAAGGATCTAAAAAAAAACCCATCTTTTTAACTTTTTCCGCCGTGAGAAAAAGAAAACCTTCCCGGCACAAATCCCGACGAAAATTTGAAGCCCAATCCCATAATCGTGAAAAAAGCCTTTCTCCCTCCAGGGCCATGAAGCACCTGGTCAGATCCAGAGAGATCATGACCGGATACGGCGGGCTGCTGGTCTGCAGGGCCTGGAGCCAGAACTTAATATCGCCAGACCTGCCCCCTTCTCCCAGGTGCAAAAAAGCCCCGGGCGTTAATGACCCCAGGGATTTATGTGCGCTTTGCAGCCAGATATCAACTCCTGCCTTTGCGCTATGAGGAAGCTTGTCTCCATAAAAAGAAAAATGAGCCCCATGTGCCTCATCAACTGCCAGCATTACTCCATATCTCTTCGTAATTTGACGAATGGCAGAAAGGTCTGCCGCCACACCCCAGTAGGAAGGAGAAGTAATCAGTGCCAGCACCGTGTCGGGATTTTCCTGCAATGCCTTTTCCACGGACAGGGGAGATACGTTGAGAGGGAAACCTGTACAGGGTTCTTTTTCCACGGGTAGATAGACAGGTCGGGCACCGGAAAGTATCACCCCGTGCAGCACCGCTTTATGAGCCAGCCTTGTCAGAAGAACTTTTTCTCCGGGGCGCAAAAAAGCTGCAAACAGAGCCAGGAGTCCGCCGGTAACCCCGTTGACCAAAAAAAAGGTCTCACGGGCCTTAAAAAGCCGGGCAGCAAGTTCCTGAGCTTTTTTGATCGCCCCTCCGGGCAAGTGCAGATCGTCCAGAGAGTCCAGTTCTGTTAAATCCCACTTCATGGAAGAGGCAAGACCTGCCCGCCGGAGCCAGGGAGCACCCGGTCCGCGACCATGAAGCGGCACATGAAACGATTCGTCGCCCCTGCGGACGAAACGGCGTGCTGCCCGGTAAAGAGGCGCATTTAATTGGGAAGCAGTACGGACGATATGACCACCGGCTTTTCTTATTCAGATGGTTGAAAAAGCATAAGCTCTTCAAAAAAATACCAACAGGTTACTTATATCAGACAAAATCATGCCAAACTTGCTTGATCCTTTCCACATAACCATTATAACTCTCTTCTGCAGCCAAAGAATCAACTATTTTTTTTTCACACTCCGGGCAGAGGATAGCCTTTAAAAAACGGACCCCTTCCTCTGCGGGAAAATAACAGAGAAAGCATCTTTTCTTAACAGGATTTGCCACTTTTTTCACCGTCCCCGAGATAATACCGGAATCAATAGCTTTCCTGTTAGTGTATGACGTGGGAAAAAAATTGGTCCATCAGGAAAAAACCTGCTACTGTACTTATCGCAGCGTATAATTAGGTGCCTCTTTTGTTATCTGCACATCGTGAGGATGGCTTTCCAGCAACCCCGCACTGGTTATGCGCACAAATTTTGTTTTGGTCTGCAGTTCTTTAAGCGTACGGACACCGCAATATCCCATACCGGCACGGAGCCCTCCTGTTATCTGAAAGACAATATCGGAGACCGTACCCCGATAAGGGACCCGGCCCTCAATCCCTTCCGCCACCACTTTTTGCTCATCTTCCTGAAAATAGCGATCTCGCCCGCCATCTTTCATCGCCCCTATAGATCCCATACCCCGGTAAACCTTATAACTACGCCCCTGAAAAATTTCCATTTCTCCCGGGCTTTCTTCTGTCCCGGCAAAAAGACTGCCGATCATAGCAACATCAGCTCCGGCAGCCAGAGCCTTGGTAATATCTCCGGAATATTTAATCCCTCCATCGGCGATAACAGGAATTTTAAAACTATGAGCAACCTGGGACACATCAAAAATGGCCGTAATCTGGGGAACCCCAATACCGGCAATCACTCTGGTCGTGCAGATAGAGCCCGGACCCACTCCGACTTTCAAAGCGTCAGCTCCGGCGCGAATCAGGTCCCGTGCGGCTTCAGCCGTGGCGATATTGCCGGCGATAAGATTCACCTCCGGGTAAGCTTCTTTGATATTCTTCACCATTTGGGTAACCAGTTCCTGATGGCCGTGGGCAGTATCCACCACCACGGCATCTACATTTGCTTCTAATAGTGCTGCTACCCTTAACATAGTGTCCCTGCCAATCCCGACTGCCGCCCCAACCATCAACCTTCCTTTTTCATCCTTGGCCGATCGGGGGTAAGCAATAGTCTTTTCAATATCTTTGATGGTAATAAGCCCTTTAAGCATAAAATTTTCATCTACAATAGGCAGCTTCTCAATTTTATGCCGGGCCAGAATCCCCTCGGCTTCATCTAAAGTAGTTCCTTCAGGAGCAACGATAAGATTTTCTTTGGTCATTACATCTTTGATCAAACGGCTGTAATCCCTTTCAAAACGCAGATCGCGGTTGGTAATAATTCCAACAAATTTTCCCTCTACAGTAACGGGTACTCCGGAGATACGGTAACGTTCCATAAGGGCTGCGGCATCATTTATCGTATGCATGGGGGAGAGATAAAAAGGATTGGTAATCACGCCGTGCTCGGAACGTTTAACCCGGTCTACTTCCTCAGCCTGCCGCTCAATGGACATATTACGATGGATAACGCCCAGGCCCCCTTCTCTGGCCACGGCAATAGCCATACGGGATTCTGTAACAGTATCCATTCCTGCACTCATGATAGGGATATTCAACCTGATATTTGCCGTTAAGTTTGTTTGAATATTTGCATCCCGCGGCAAAACCTTGGAACGTGAAGGCAGCAGCAAGACATCGTCAAAGGTAATTCCTTCCTTACTAAAACGCTCATCCATTTCTAATCCTCCCGCATTTCTTCCGAAAATTGTAATAATCATAGCAAAAACCCGTCATCATGTCAACTC
>CAYQQF010000115.1:0-6347 GCA_964419485.1 uncultured Dethiobacter sp. | reverse complement strand
TTCTCAGGTCTCATCATGTTACTGTGGTTATCGGCGGAATTCATGCAACCTTTTTGCCCGATGAAGCGTTACAGTACGGAGATTATGTCGTCAGGGGAGAAGCGGATTTCAGTTTCCTCCCCCTGGTGCGCTCTTTGGAGAAAGGCGAACAGCCTGTAGATATTCCCGGAGTTTCTTTCTTTAAAGACGGAATACCGGTGCATAACCCCTGTCAAACCGAAGAAATAGATGTTAATGAACTGCCCATCCCCGATCTTAATCTCTTTACCCACAGCAAAATCTCAGGTTCTATTCCTGTCATGACCTCCAGGGGATGCCCGCATAATTGTTCTTTTTGCAGTGTAACCATTATGTTTGGCCGGAAATTTCGTTACCGCAATACTGACCTTATTCTAGACGAGCTATCCCTTTACCAGGGGAAACCCGTCTTCTTCTGTGACGACAATTTTACGGCCAGTTCCCGGCGCGCCAAAGAAGTCCTGCAAGGAATGCTCGACCGTAACATTAAATTGAAGGGATGGGGCGCACAGGTACGCGTGGAGGCGGCCAGAGACGATGAACTTCTGGAACTCATGCGCCGCACAGGGGGAAAAATTGCTTATATAGGACTGGAATCCATCAATCCTGCGACCCTTGAAGCCTATAACAAGAAACAAAGCGTAGAAGATATTCGGGAATGTATTAGCCGCTTTCATAAGTATGGGATCAGAATACACGGCATGTTTGTCTTCGGAAGCGACGAAGATACGGTGCAGACCATCCGGGAAACCGTTGATTTTTGCCTTGAAACACGGATCGACAGCGTGCAGTTCCTGATGCTGACTCCTCTGCCGGGAACACCGACGTTCAACCAGTTGGAAGCTGAAGGGCGCCTGCTTACAAAAGAATGGGAGCTTTATGACGGACATCATGCTGTTTTCCAGCCCGCCAAAATGTCGGCGGAAGAGTTACAGGAAGAGACCATTAAAGCCATGAAAAGGTTTTATTCTCTCCGCTACGCCTTTCAGAATACATTCCTGACAGGTTGGGAATCTATTATTTACCGCGGTATTGGCTGGCTTTTGGTTCGACGTTTTGAAAAGCATAACCGCTGGTATGATCAAAGTTTGGATTGCTTACAAAGAAAAAGCAGCGGAACAGTACGCCTCTTTTACCGCAGGCTTCAAGTTAATAAAGAAAATAATCAGGGGGAAGCGGGAGCTGCGGATCATTTGAAAATCTATGTTTCGGAAAATAATGGAACTTTTTACTTGACTCTGCGCGGCTTTTTGGACCGGTTGACTATAAAAGAGTTAAACCGCTATATCCGGGATCTTCTCCCGAAAAACTGTTTTCATCTTGTTATAAATGCCGAAGGTTTAAATATCCTATCCGAAAATTCGGCTCGTTCTTTTACCCGTCTTTTAGATCGCCTTGGCAAGCGCGTTCGCCGCATACAATTGATCTATAAAGTTGAAGAAAATAGCCGCATTTCTTTTCTTAAAAAGTTATTTTTAAAGCTGCCACATTTTGAATTAGTACCGGGCAAACGTTAAGCAACCGTTCAGAAATAACACCGAATCAGCTGTTAAAATACAAGCTGAAGAAGCTCCAGGTTATCAGGAATAGATGGGGGAATATTTTGTGGAAGTAATAGACCTTTCGGTACCGATTTACACCGGTATGAAAGTTTATCCTGGAGACCCTGAAGTTCTTATTAAAATTGTCCATACTTACAAGGAGAAAAACTGGTTACTAAGAAAAATTTCTTTCGGCTCTCATACGGGAACCCATGTCGATGCCTTTTCACATATGGACAAAAAGGGCATGACGCTGGACGATATCCCTATAAGTTCTTTTTTTGGCCGGGCTTGCGCCGTAAAAACATCAGATGAATTGCCGGCACAGGTCGGCCTTATCTTTACAGATATTCCCGATATCCCCCTTTTTACTGCAATTATCGCCGCGAATCCCACTTTTGTCGGAGGAAACGAAATAACAATACCTCTGCAAAAAGTTCTGCTGCAAAGAGGTATCGTAACTTTTACCGGACTTGCCAACCTTCATTTATTGCCTGAAAACAGGAATTTTATGTTCTATGGTTTCCCGTTAAAAATAAAAAACGGAGACGGTTCTCCTGTGCGGGCCGTAGCTGTCATTGATTAAAAAACCGCAACCCGGATTCATCATCGGGTTGCGGTAACTTTCCAGTTAATATTGCCGGCTATTCTCTTTACTGAAGCCAGCCCTCAACAACATCCTCATTGGCCGCTATCCACTGCCGCGCCGCCTCAAGAGGCTCTTCCCCGTCTGCAATAGCCCCGATAACTGCACCCAGCTGCTCCGGCTCCAGGAAGAAATTTTCTAAAAAGCGGGCTACTTCCGGTGCATCCTCTTCAAGGCCCTGGCGTGCAATAACGTTTATGGTTTCGACATCCCCATATACCTTTTGGGGATCTTCAAGAAACTTGAGATCATAACGGGCAAATTTCCAGTGTGGTGTCCATCCGGTAACCACGATCCACTCTTCTGCAGAAATGGCATCGGCCAGTGCGGCGGTCATGGCCATATCGCTGCTCTCCATCAGGTCCAGTGTAAGGCCATACTCATCGATTGCTCTTTCCGTAGCCATCATGATCCCCGCACCACCGTCAATACCCGTAATGCGCCCGCCAAACTTGTCCGCATGCTCGTTTATCTCTTCAATAGAATCGATATCTACATAAGAGGGAACGACAAGTCCTATACGGGCTTCCTCATAAAGAATACCATAGTCCACAAGCTGATCGCCAAAAGTGTCCATATACTCCTTATGGGTTACAGGCAGCCAAGCTGTTGTCTGAAAATCCAGGTCGCCGTCGGCAATTCCCGAATACATACCTCCAGCCTCCAGAGCAATCGCCTCGGCATCGTATCCCAGGTAATCCATAACCACTGCCTGAGCCACATGAGTAGAAGCTTCGGCACAGGCCCACATCACATAACCTATCTTAATTGTCTCCTTTTCACCGGTTTCATCCGAAACTTCACCCGGAGTTGCCTTGGGAGAGGCTTCCGGCTCATCTGCCGGGGCACAGCCGGCAAACAGCAACCCCAAACTTAAAACTAGAACCAACATTAATATTGTAACTTTTTTACCTTTCATTAAACAAGGACCTCCTCCTTACAAACTTTGTTTTCTATTTGCAGATTCTTTGCCTATGGACTGGGTAATGCGGTCCAGGATAATCGCAATAACGACAACTCCGATCCCCCCTTCAAAACCCGAACCAATCTCCAGCCGTGTAATAGCACGGTAAACAACTCCACCCAAACCGCCGGCACCAATCATGGCGGAGATAACCACCATGGACAGCGAGAGCATAATACACTGGTTTACACCTGCCATAATCGACGGCAGCGCCAGCGGCAACTGTACTTTCGTGAGGATCTGCATCGGTGTGGAACCAAACGCTAACGCTGCCTCCATCACCTCTTTAGAAACCTGGCGAATACCCAGGTTTGTTAAGCGGATGGCCGGAGGCGCCGCGAAAACAATCGTGGCGATCACAGCTGGAACAATACCTATACTAAAAAACATCACTGCAGGTAAAAGATAGACAAAGCTAGGCATTGTCTGCATAAAATCCAGAATGGGACGCAGCACATTCCAGGCCAGTTCGCTTCGCGAGGCCAGCACACCCAACGGGATCCCTATTAACAGGGAGATAAACGTGGCGGTAAGAATTAGCGCCAAAGTGCGCATCGTTTGCTCCCACAGCCCCATACTGAGCATGAGAAAAAGACCCGCTATGGTAAAAAGGGCCAGGCCGCGTCCGGATAATTTCCAGGACAGCGCCGCGACCAGAACGATAAACAATACAACAGGGATAAACATTAATAAGGCTTCAAAATTATCGACAAAGCCCTCTATATATCCACTAAACCAGCGGAAAAAAGGACGACAATTGGTGCGTAAAAACATAACGGCAAAATCTGCCCATTCATTAATCGGTATGCGATACATCGTTGATTTCATCTCCCTTGGCGATCAAACCGGACAAAACTGATACGCGGACAATAATGCCCAGCAATTTCCGATTTTCATCGATAACGGCTATCGGCACCCTGGCTGTAGCTGCCATGGGGATAAGGTCCACCAAAACGGCATCCGGTGAGGTTACCGGGATATCTTCGTCAATAATATTTTTCAGGTCTTTCTCTTTCCTCTCTACGGCTTCAATGGCCCGGTCAACAGAGACGATGCCCCGCAGCGTTCTTCCCTCTCCAACCACAAAAATACTGGAAAACGCTTCTTCTTTCATCTTGCGCAGTGCCAGCCGCGGCCCATCGCTAGCCTTTACAAGAGCGCTCGGACGTATCATGACGTTTTCTGCCTTCAATACGCGAGAACGGTCCACACCGGTAACAAAAGTTGCCACGTAATCCGTGGAAGGATTGGTTAAAATCTCCTCGGGAGTGCCGAGCTGAACAATCCGTCCGTCTTTCATAATAGCAATACAGTCCCCGAGTTTGAGCGCTTCATCCAGATCGTGCGTAATAAAAATAATTGTTTTTTGCATACGGGACTGCAGTTCCGTCAGTTCGTCCTGCATCTCCTTGCGGATCAGCGGGTCCAGCGCACTAAAAGGCTCGTCCATCAATAAAATATCCGGATCCACAGCCAGCGCGCGGGCCAGCCCAACCCTTTGCTGCATACCCCCGCTGAGCTGGTCGGGATATACTGTCCCCCAGTCTTTCAGCCCAACAGTATCGAGCACTTCCAGAGCTTTTTGCTCAGTTGTTTGTTTATCTAAACCCTGTATTTCCAACCCGTAAGTGACATTTTGCAAGATCGTGCGGTGAGGGAAAAGGGCAAAACGTTGAAAAACCATCGCCATCTTTTTTTGCCTTACAGCGCGCAGCTTCTCGGAAGACAAGCTGGTGACAAGTTCGCTATCAATTAAGACATCTCCGGCCGTCGGCTCGATTAAGCGGTTTAAACAGCGCACCAGCGTTGACTTGCCGCTTCCGGAAAGGCCCATGACCACAAAAATTTCACCCTGCTCCACCGAAAAAGAAACATCATAAATCCCTACGGTATGACCGGTTTTTTGCAGCAAATCTTCTTTGCTCATCCCCGTTTTTAGTTTCTCCATGGCTTTGCCGGGATCGGGCCCAAAGATTTTAAACAGGTTCTTCACCTCAATTTTAGACATCCACGCACCTCCTCTTCGAAAAAATAAAGCACCCTAACCAGACAAGAGGTTAGAGTGCCTGAGCTTCGCCCAAATATCGACTCGCCCTAAGCCACAATAAAATGTAGCCTACTACTGGCCCGTTTGAACCAGTAAAAGCCCCAGTTCTCTTAGAGTTTTTCACTCGCAGTTTCAACACATTAACGAAAGTTTACTGCTATCCACCTTATAAGAAAAGACGTATAACGGCTCACAACCGGGTTTACTACTGCAAGTTACTTTACTTTAAGCGATTTGTTATCTAAAGAAAGTTTATCATAGCATAATATATCTGTCAAAAAACGTCGATTTTTTTTTATACTATTTTGCTTGCAATTTACTAATACTGAAGAGTAAAATAGTAAACAATAACCCCGCGTCAAAGAACCAAAAATAAATAAAATACGTCGATACTCCTGTCGGCTTTGCTGTCAAAAGCGGTAGAGTAAAGGAAATAAGCCTTGTTCAAGAATTCCCATAAATTTGAAAAGGAGTCAATATCCTGCATCCCTATACGCAACTAAATGTTATCAACACGGCGTTGGCCATCTTACTGCCTGCCTTAAATATATACAGTTTCTTCATCGTTTACTTTGACAAAAAAAAAGCAATACAGCATCGATGGAGAGTGCCGGAACGCAAGTTTTTTATTCTTGCCCTGGCGGGAGGGGCAATAGGAATTTTTCTGGGGATGAAAGTCTTTCATCATAAGACAAAACACTTCCTCTTTACCCACGGGATACCTTTACTTATCGTACTTAATATCATTATCTTCTACTTATTACTGGCAGATTTTACTTTCTCATCTCTTTTTCCTTTTCCCGGGAAATAACCTGAAAGAAAAACATAAAAAGGACACAGGGGCTCAAAATTTATCATTGACGAAGTTCAAATCTTGTGCTATATTAAAATCAAATTTGGTCAGTTCCAAACAGCAGTGTATTAAAAAAGCAAGCAAAGATGATGACGGAGAGAAGTAGGCAGTAGACGGTCCTCAGAGAGCCGGGGGACGGTGCAACCCGGCGGCCTAAATTGCTGAAATACACTCCTGAAGAGCAAACCGAAAGCCAAAAGTCTTTTCCGGTCAGTAGGCTTTGACGGAAACTTCCACCGTTACAAGGAAGCGAGTATCGGATTATTTCCTGTACTTAG
>CAYQQF010000114.1:0-6360 GCA_964419485.1 uncultured Dethiobacter sp. | reverse complement strand
AAACTTCTACCCAATTATTCTTTTTAAAATAATCACAAACTAATATTTTAGGAATATTACCGATAAGTCCGGAGACTGCGCCAAGCAATAGTTTATTTCCGATTTTCAGCATCTTCAATTTTAATCACCCTGAACATTATTGTAAACAACAGCAGAAAAGTTATACTTTATATTGTGCAATTAAAAATAAACGCATCAAAATCGCCGGGTTACTAGATTTTCCGATAATTTTGATATTTCTACTGCCTGTTTAATAGCTTCTATTATATCCTCAAATAATTTTTTATCTCCAATCTCATCACAAATTTTCAGTGACCTGGACCACAATTCCAGCGCCCGTTCTTCCTCATCCTCCATCAATAAAATTAAGGCAATTGTATGCAATGTAGCCGCCATACCTCTGCTATCTCCCATTGACTCCCTGATCGCCAGGGAGTCTTCTAAAACTGCTATCGCCCGCTCCTCTTGACCCAGTTTCTCCAGTAGCCCGGCTAAATTTTCCAATGTAGCCAACTTCCCTTCAATGTCCCCGGTTTGCTCGTCAATATTCAGGGCTTTTTCCAACAGTGCGATAGCACTATCAAACTCTCCGCACTGAGCCTGTAAGCCGGCCATATTATTTAACGTGTCCGACTGCCCTTTAGCGTCTCCGATTGACTCCTTAATGGCCAGCGATTCCTCTAACAGTTTCATAGCAAGCTCATTCTCACTGCTCTTCGCTGCCAACCAGGCTAAATTTTCCTGTGTATCCGCCTTCCGTTTAACATCTCCGATTTGCTCAATAATTACCAGAGATTCATCTAAAAGCTTCATTGCGCGCTTAATTTCACCGCTCTGAGCCAGTTGCATAGCCATATTAGTTAACGCATCCGCCTTGCTTTTAGCATCCCCAAATTGCTCATTAGTAGCCATGGATTCATCTTCTGGTGTCATTGCTGTAAATCGCTCCTTTCATATTCCATTACTCTCAACAGGATCATGTTTATACCTAATACTTCTATATTCTATATTATAGTCCTTCATTAGCGATCGGAATATATTATTCACATAGAAAATTTTCGGTTTAGGCGAGTCTATTATGAACATGCCTGATTTAAACAATCAACATTAAGTCATCCAACATATTCTGCAAATATTGCTCGGTCAATCTTTGCCAATCACCTGGTTCTGATTTACAAGTTCGCTCAATTTACAAAAAGTATGCAGGATCTTTCATATAATACTCGAATATATATGGCGAGGTGAGAGTTGTGCAGGGAAAAAGCAATCATAACATCTTTCAGGAAATTCTTGAAATATTAAGTGATGCCGTAATCACGATAAATGAACAAAGTGAAGTAACCGTCTTCAACAATGCAGCTGAAAAATTCACCGGCATCAAAGGAGCCGGCGTGGTTGGCGCCTCACTGCCGGAGACCTTCCCTGTACCCGTCCTGAGACAAATGTTGCAGACCGTATTGCAGACAGGCGTTCCTGAGTTCAATAAACAATTGCAGATTGAAGATTTCGCTGTCGCCGCCAGCTGTATCCCTCTAAAGAACCACCGGGGGAAAATCAGCGGCGCCGCGGCAATTATGCACGATATTACCGAAATCAAGAAGCTTGAACAACAAATAGCTGAATTAAGAGAAACAAGGTCCCTGCTGGAAGCCGTTCTTCACGCCACCGAAGACGCCATCACAGTGGTCAATGAAGAAGGAAACGGCATCTTAATTAATCCGGCCTACACGAAAATTACCGGCCTCACGGAGGCGGATGTTCTTAATAAGCCTGCTTCCGTAGCTGTAACAGAAGGAGAAAGCATGCATTTAAAAGTGCTTAAAACAAGACAGCTGGTGCGCGGTGTTCGTCTGAAAATGGGTCCTTTAAAAAAAGAGGTTGTGGTCAATGTCGCCCCTGTCATCATGGACGGCAAACTTCGCGGCAGTGTTGGAGTCATCCATGATATTACGGAAATTATGCAGCTATCGGAAGAACTGGCCAATGCCAAAAAAATAATCAGGCATTTGCAGGCCAAATATACCTTTGACGACATAATCGGCCAAAGTGAACCGATACAAGCGGCTGTTGTGCAGGCCCGACACGCTTCCGACACCCCCGCCACTGTGCTTTTACGCGGAGAAAGCGGCACAGGAAAGGAATTATTCGCCCACGCCATACACAATGTCAGCGGCCGGAGTAAGGGTCCTTTTGTCAGGGTCAATTGTGCGGCTATTGTGGAAACATTGTTGGAAAGCGAGTTGTTTGGATATGATGAAGGAGCTTTCACCGGCGCGGTCCGTGGCGGTAAAAAGGGCTACTTTGAAGACGCCAACGGCGGCACCATTTTTCTTGATGAAATTGGTGATCTAAACCTTGCTTTACAGGCAAAACTTCTCAGAGTATTGCAGGAAAAAGAGATCATCCGGGTCGGCGGTACCCGGTCGATACCTGTAAACGTGCGGATAATCGCCGCAACCAATGCCAATCTGGAACAACGCATCAGTGAAGGGACCTTTCGTGAAGATTTGTATTATCGCCTGAATGTTGCCCCTATTTTTGTGCCGCCGCTCAGGGTTCGCAAAGATGACATCCCTTTATTGGCAACTTATCTATGTAAAAAACTGCAAATCGAGTATAAGCGTAAAGTAATTAAAATATCTCCGGCCGTTTTTAGACTACTGATGAATTATGATTGGCCCGGCAATGTAAGGGAATTAGAAAACGTGCTGGGCCGGACAATGATCCAGATGGATAAAAATGAAGAAATACTTTTGCCCCGGCATCTTCCGGAATACCTGATCAGGAAAAGGAAAAAACCCGGGGCAAATACAGGCAACTATTTTGCCAGGCCGGCCCCAGAAGACCTTTTGGCGGGAAACCTCAGCAATATACTGGATCTCACCGAAAGAAACATCTTGATGGAAACCCTGCAACATACTAACGGTAATAAAACCAAGGCGGCACGCCTGCTCGGTATTGCCGTCAGGAGTCTGTATTACAAACTGGAAAAGCACGGATTGGCCTGAAGAACAATACTGTTTGAAAATATCTTCATATACAAATATTTCATATCCAACCATCTATTGATATTGTCTGCAATTATTGCAGGCAATATTTTTCATGTTTTCAAACCGGATAGACATACTCCCAAACCAAACATGCCCCGAATATGGGGCTTTATCTTTAACTGGCTGCAATGGCACGGAACTTGCAGTTAAAGATAAAGGGATATGAGGTACCAGGGAGGCGACTAAATATGTTCAGGTTCCTTGAATTGGGTAACCTTGATACTTTTTACTTTAAAACGGTGGTCGAATGCTGCATTGAGACCTTGCATTATTCAATTAAGGAAATTAATTCACTGATAAGCAAACTGCAATCCAACAATCAAGAGCAGGTTAAAGCCCATATTATTTATGCGGACTGTCTGGGGGAGTTGGTCGGTTTTGCCCTCTGCTACTATTTCCCCAAAAACCAGGTGGGATTCATTGAAGCTCTGGTTGTGCTGGAAGACTACCGCAACCGGGGTATCGGATCTCAGTTATACGACCATATGATGGATTTCTTAAAAGAACATTATCCGCAGTGCACCGGCCACCTTCTGGAGATATGCCGGGAAAAAGAGAATTACGAGAAGAGAAAATCCTTTTTCCTCAAGCAGGGTTGCCTTCCTTTGGCGCTTGATTTCTTCCCTTTAGCTCCGGTGATAAGCAAATCAGGAATTAATATCCTTTATCATCCATACAAGCTCAATCAGACTTATTCCCTCAAAACGATGGGAAACATTCTCCGGGAGATGGCTAAAAATCTGGCACACCCCATTGTCGTGCCGATCCGTTTCCCGCAGCGCGCCAGGAAACAGGCGGACTAAAACAACAGCCACTACGGCAGAAAGAAACTTAAGGCCGCCAGGAGGTGAATTTTCACGGCCTTTTTACAATACAACATACCTAACAAGGAGGTAAAAATAAATGGAGAAATATGAAGTACTGCCGCCCTCACCAGGCAAACACAATATGGAAAACTACGACGAGTATTGCAAGAACTTTTCCTGGGAAGACGTTGAAAAAGAATTCAGCTGGTATACTACCGGAAAAGTGAACATCGCCTACGAAGCCATCGACCGGTGGGCAGACGAAAAGAATAAGGGTAATGAGGCCGCAATCCTTTATAGTGACGCGGAAAAAGAAGAAACAGTTACTTTTGCCGAACTAAAAGAACAGACCAACAAATTCGCCAACATCCTGACCAGCCTGGGTATCCAAAAAGGCGACCGGGTATTTCTATTCGTTCCCAGAAGCCCGGAGATGCTCATTGCTTTTGCCGGCATCGTAAAAATGGGCGGTATCGCCGGACCGCTTTTTGAAGCTTTTATGGAAGAAGCAGTCAAAGACCGTATGCTGGACAGCGAAGCGGTAGCCATTGTCACTACCGTTGGGCAAAAAAGCAGGATCAACAAAGATGAGCTGCCCAACCTGAAACATGTCATTGTCATCGGAGCAGATGAAAATAATCTGGAGCCCGGCGAAATTTCTTATGAAAAAGAAATGGCCAAGGCTTCCGCTGATTTTACACCGGTGTGGCTGACCCGTGATGACCCGATGTTCCTCCTTTACACCTCCGGTTCCACCGGGAAACCCAAAGGAGTGCTTCATACCCACAATATTATGGTCGGCCAGTACTTTACCATGAAAATCTCCCACGACATACAGGAAAACGACGTTTTCTGGTGCACAGCCGATCCTGGCTGGGTCACCGGTGTTTCCTATTCAGTATGGGGCCCCTGGCTTGTAGGTAAAGCCACAATCATCAGGGGTGGACGCTTTAGCGCCGACGACTGGTATGCCACATTGGAAAAATACGGCGTAACCGTATGGTACAGCGCTCCTACCGCTTTTAGAATGCTGGCGGCTGCCGGTGACGAAGTTGTTAAAAAATATAATTTATCCGCTTTAAGGCATATCACCAGCGTTGGCGAACCCTTAAACCCGGAAGTGATCATATGGGCCAAACGTGTCTTTGATGTGCGTATTCACGAAACCTGGTTCATGACAGAAACCGGTGTCAATATGGTCTGCTGCTATGCATGCGAACCAATTAAGGTGGGCTCTATGTGCAAAGCCATCCCCGGCGTGGAAGCCGCCATCACCGATGACGATGGAAACATTCTGCCGCCGATGCAAATGGGCAACCTGTCCCTCAAAAAAGGATGGCCGGGCATGATGACAGAAATCTGGAAAAATCCCGAGAAATACAACGAGTATTTCCAAAACGATCCCTGGTATGTTTCCGGCGACCAGGCTTTCATGGATGAAGACGGTTACATCTGGTTCCAGGGCCGCAACGACGACGTAATTAAAACCGCCGGCGAAAGGGTCGGTCCTTTTGAAGTGGAAAGCAAGCTGGTGGAACACCCGGCCGTGGCTGAAGCAGGCGTTATCGGCAAGCCGGACGAAGTCCGCGGCAATATCATCAAGGCCTTTATCGCATTGGCCCCTGGCTACACCTGGAATGAGGAGCTCGATAAAGAACTCAAACAATTCGTTAAATTAGGCCTGGCCGCCCACGCGGCACCAAAAGAAATCGAAGTACGGGACAAGCTGCCTAAAACCCGCAGCGGCAAGATTATGCGCCGGGTTCTCAAAGCGCAGGAAATGGGCCTGCCGGTCGGCGATTTGTCCACCATGGATGATTAAAAGGTAATAATTAAAATAAATTTGATAAATTTTTAAGCGGAGAACGCAAATTCCGGAGAGTATAGAGGATGAAGAGAGGATCTTCGGCGTAGTGTGTGCTCCGCTTTTTTATCATCAAAAAAAATTTATCCCAAAAAAATAATGTCAATGTTCTTTGAAAATGTCACCTAAAAAGCTATAAATTATTCTATGAAAATGTCACCTACCAGAATGTCAAGCATCAAAATAAAACCTTGGGGACGCTGTCCCCAAACCCCTGTCCTCGCCGGAAGGCAGGCCTGCATTGGCAGGCAACATAGACAGGATGGAAAATCAGAGTAGACTGTCAAGGGTAAACGTTGCGAGCAAAAACCGCTCGCCCGTGACAGTCTTTCATAGACTGGCACATCAAGCCCAGGCACGAGTAGAACTGAACAGCTCATCAAGCATTTTTAATATCTCAGAATCTCTCTCAAAATCATATCGCACAGCAGGTTTTTTCCATGCATCCCTCCAGGGATGAGTGGATGCAGGAACCGGGTTATGTTTTTGCTGATACACTTTTGGTTTTGTCTGTTTTTTCGGTCGTTCATTGAGTAGAATGGTATCATATACTTTGCCCTTGCATTGGCACCGAATACCCAATTGATGATGCTCAAGCACTGTAACTTTCATTTTTGGCAAAGCACAGTTATTATCTGTG
>CAYQQF010000113.1:0-6380 GCA_964419485.1 uncultured Dethiobacter sp. | reverse complement strand
GTAGTGCATATTCGATAAATAGTTACATACTTATGACGAAAAATTTTAATGTTTTTAAGCCAAAGTCAGTATAACGAGGTTAATAGTATTGCCAATGGTGTGCTTTTGTTGTTACCGGCAGGTGAGCGTATGTTTGACAGCTTACGAGACAAGTTGGATATTTGTCATAAAAATATAGCGTAGAATTGTAATTCTATGTTATAATATGAAGTAATTGAGCTACATTTTGGTTGAAAGAGGCCAAATAACGAGCAAAAAATATTGCGTAGAATTATTTAAGCAAAATTTTTGGAGGATTTTTCTATGATAAATATAATAGAAAACTATGTGGAGAATGGGCTGAGAGGCAAATCTCCAACCACAATTAAAACTTACCATCACGCTTTGCTGCAATTTGAAGAGTGGCTGAAGGGTGCAGGAACAGATCTAGAAACGTTTGCCAGGGCTGATATTCAGCAATATATTGATTACCTTAGTGCACATAAAAAATCAGCAGCAACAATAAATAAAGTATTTAATGCTATAAAATCATTTTGCCGGTGGGCGGGGAAAAAAGATCTGGCTGAAGATATTAATGTAGTAAAACAGCCCAATATTTTTCTTTCAGCCCCCAAGGCTCTGGAAAAAACCGAAAGACATCGAATAATAAGAGAAGCGGACCGAGCTGACAACAGACGTAATTATGCCATAATAGTGTTGCTTCTTAATACAGGAATTCGTTTAAGTGAGCTTGTTGCCCTTGACCGGGACGATATTAAAATGAGCGAAAGAAAAGGGACCTTAACAGTCAGGAAGGGCAAAGGGAATACGGAAAGGACAATACCTCTTAATGCAGAAACAAGAAGGGCTTTATCAAAATATATCGAAGAAAGAACTGACAGCGAGCAGCCATTGTTTCTCAGCAACAGGTTTAGGCGTATAAGCCCTCGGACCGTGCAGCATATAGCAGAAAGTTACGGCATTAACGTGCACCAGCTTAGGCATACATTTATAACCGGGCTGGTTCGGTCCAAGGAAGATATTTCTACCATACAGTCACTGAGCGGCCACAAGTCGGCTGACATGATCTTACGTTATTCAAAATCGACGGAGGAAGATAAACAAACTGCAGTGGAACACTTGTATCAAGATTAATCTTAGGAGCAAAAGATGGCAACCCGAACTCAAAACATACTTCAACGCTACAAACAAAAACAGCCCTCCTGGTAGCACCCCGGATACTCACAAAGGAACAAGCTTAAATAGTTGATCAAGTTCTTGCCGCTTGTGAAAAACGTTTGGATGAGCTGGAATTGGAAGGTCTATTGGCAAAGTTCAAGGAACTCTCACCTGATAATAAAAAGTTATTTTTAAAAATAGCTGCTAATCTTCTTAAAGAGCGATTGACATAAATTACCGTTAGAAGGTGGTTTTACAAGTGTTGTTGCCGCTCGCGAATTCGAATAAATGTCCAATTAACCTTGTAAATAGGTATTTACGTGCTTTTTAACTGACACGCCAAGTAGAATTGGTACTCTCACAAATAACGTTGGTGGATCCGATGGGTTCGAACCCCTGGCCGTCGATTCAAATGCCGATTATACCGGCGTTGCCACAAGAACATACATATTATTTACCCAATTACAGATTTTTCATAATGTTTTTGGCTCAAGTTGTATGTACTTTGTTAAATATTTAAGACTTGTCGAACTTGGTACTTCTGAGTCATTTAACATATAGTTCAGTCTGGGTCTGAGATATAATGCAAAAGGCCACGTGTTTTATACCGAATATTATGATAAAATAAGATTAGAATAGAATATAAGTTTTAACCTGAAATGCTCCTTCAACGGATTACTGTAGATCCGAGAATAATGGTGGGGAAACCTACAATCAGGGGCCTTAGGATTACGGTAGAGCAGATACTTAAATCTCTCGCCAGAGGAGTGCCCCAGCATGAGCTTCTTGAAGATTACCCTGAACTAGAACCGGAAGACATTCAGGCCGTCTTGCTTTATGCTGCTGAGCGGGTTGGGGAAGAGCGCGTTTTTTTGGTTGATGCAGGAAATTGAGTACTTGCCTCATGCCGGAGTATTAATTTTGCGTCTTGAAGATTTTGATTCCACACAAAAAGTAGATGTTGTCCGAAAGATAATACAGGGATATCAGACAAAGATAATTGGCAAGTTTTGCGTTTTTAAAGATAACAAGTTAAGAGTCAGGTAGTAAGTTTTTCTAAGATCAAAAGGAACTTTCACCTGATAATAAATAGCTGCCAATGGATATCCATTTATTTTATTTGGTGGACCCGAGGGGGCTCGAACCCCTGGCCTCTAGAGTGCGATTCTAGCGCTCTCCCAAACTGAGCTACGGGCCCATAACTTTAAAATTGGCAAAGAAGAAGTTTGTCTCTTGATAGATACATTATTGATTATAACAGGAGAGCAGAAGAAAAACAAGAAACTTTAGACGAACTTTATCTGTTTTATCATCAAAATAGAAAGAATCTCAGGAGTGCCATGCATCCCATCCCGGTCAGGACTGCCAGGAACATATTGCGGGTCCATAGAGCAACAGCAAAAGTGGGCAGCGCGGCCCAGAAATATGGATTTGAGGAGAGCGACAGGGTGAATTGCCCGTCTTTGATAAAGAGGATAGGGCCGAGCAGGGCGGATAAAACAGCAACCGGTACATAGGAAAGCCAGCTTTCGACCAGAGGAGACAGTTTTTTCTTAGATAAGAAAAACATGGGCAAAAAGCGCGGCAAGTAAGTTACTATCGACATTAACAAGATGGCAATAACAAGTTTGCTCTGCATTTTGAGGCCCGCCTTTTGTTTAAAAAGTATTTTCTGTATCTGATGCTTTTAATTTTTTTTTCGAATAATAATCAAGAGATGCTCCGGCAGTTGCGCCTGCCAGAGTGGCGATGATAATATACCAGTGGCCAATTTCCTGCACAAAGAGCAGTATGGATAGAAGCATTGAGAATAGTGCTATGAGATATCTTTTTTTATTGTCCAGTTGTATGACCAGAAGTGCTATAAACATGGCAGGGAGGGCATAGTCAATGCCCCAGGTTTCAAGGTTGGTAAAGAAAGCTCCTGTGTAAAATCCCAGTAAAGAGCTGCCGATCCAGGAGAGATGAGCCAGAGTATTGGTAGTAAATAATCGTATCGCGGGTGGGTTTTCTTCTTCTTTAAAATCTATGCTGTGAACGGCAAAGGATTCATCAGTCAATTCAAAAGAAAAGAATGCCTGCTGCCAGCGGCTCAAATGTCCCACAGAAGGAGCAAGGGCGGCACTCATTAAAGTGTGCCGCAAATTAACCAGAAATGTTGTCATGGTGATGGCCAGGAGACCCGCCTGGTTCCCGACCAAATCCAGGGAAATTAACTGCGCAGAACCGGCATAGACAATAAGTGACATAAAGGTTGTTTCCAGGGAACCAAACCCGACATTTGCCGCCAGGACCCCAAAAGCCAACCCGACAGGAATGTATCCCATAATAATGGGCAGACTGCGAATCGCACCGTTTTTAACATGTTTTTGAAAAGACATTTTTTCACCTGTTACATGCAATAACAATCTTTTTACAGTTAGCATACCTAACTTCAATTATTTTGTAAATAATAGGCGTGGTTTTACAAGGTTTTCTCAGGCTGTTGTCATTTAACAACTTTAAAAATAGGATTAATCAGTAACTTTTTCCTCTTTTTCACGTTATTCATTTTGAACAGACTTTTTTTAAAGGGTTCGAGGCGGGATGGAAAATGAAATGGGGAAAATTTAAGATTGTGCTTTTAATATTATTACTGCTCTCTCCGGCTTCTCTTGCCCTGGCTGACAGTGTTCAGGATGTGAAGATTTTCGTAAATCAGAAGGAGCTTAATTTAAGCGTCTGCCCTCAGATTTATGATGGAAACCTTACGGTTCCCATGCGATCCTTCCTGGAGTCCTTTGGAGCAGAAGTAAACTGGGACAGCGAAACAAACATGGTAACCATACGACGGGCAGAGAAAACTGTTGTCCTGGGGGTTGATCATTATTATACAGACACTGACGGGGAATCGGTACGGTTATCTGTTCCTGTGCAAAATTATAAAGGGACGGCCATGGTCCCCCTTGATTTTCTGGCAGAGTTTTTAGGATTAAATGTTCACTGGAATCGCGAACAAAGAGTGGCGGAGGTTAAGAGCCCCGATTTTATATACCTGGAAAGATTTCCGAGTAAAAGAAAAGACTGCTTGCCCGAATGGATACAGCAGTGGATAGAAAGCGCCAGAGATCATCTTGATATTCAGTATCGTGTAAAAGATAACAGGCTTTATCTGCTCAGTACTTTTGGAGAAAAAGCTACCGGTGGGTATGACGTCCGGATCTCGAGTATAACCCGGCAAGAGGATAATTTAATCGTTGAGATAAAATATAACGATTCTTCATCTCTTCCCACAATACAGGTTATTACCAAACCTTATGATCTCGTTTATATTAATTTGGATACACTTGACAAATCAGCCGGCAGGCCGGCAAGCTTGATTTTTAAAATCCGTGGTTTAAAAGATATCGAAACACTACCGGTAAGAGACGAACTTCCACCGGTAACCCGGTAATATTTCTATCCACAGCTAAAGAATTAAAACGGTTGCAATCTTAATATTTTTATGCCCTTGGGGCATTTTTTATTGTTATTTTGATTCAAAATATCGCTAAAAGGTCAAGACATTCTTTTAATAATTTGTCTTCCAGCTGTCCGGAAAGAATCAGAACGCGGTTGCCGTCCTTCCAGGTTAAGTTTGTCGTTCCCTGGGGAGACCGGGTAATGTATCCGTTAATAGACCGGTATGAGTAGGAAGAGCCATTTTCTTTTGCGGCTGCAATATTATCTTCAACAGCAGCTTCTTCTTCAAAAAAGAGCTGATTAAGACAAAATGTTAGCCCGTTTTCGTTTTCAAATTCCTGGGAAATCTTCGTTATTGAGCGGTTAGTTTTCGTCACAATGCCTGCTTGAAAAGAATATCCGGCCGGCGGGTTCGGGAGAAAACTAATCTCGCTGTCTGTCTGGCCACGGAGAGCCTTCAGCTCGTTGAGGAAATTATTCTCCTCCTGCCAGTAAAGTTCTTCAAAGCCTTCTTCCGGTTGTATCCCCGCAATTTCAACGATAATGCCACTTTCAGGCGAGTTCCCCGGGTTATTTTGTTGATTTAGTTCTGCATCAGAGGCAGGAGGCCGGTCCGATAATAAAGAACGCTCTTTAGGTGCCCCTGTGTCTTCGCCTGAAATTGTGTATTTTTCAGCTTCAGGGGCAGTCTCTGAGGCAACAATGGAGAAGGAACGGTTTTGATCAAAAATCTGATCAGCTTCTTTTTCGTCTCTTTCAGGTATTTCAGGGGCGTCTGCGGCGGAAAGCTCGCCTGGTTGCTCGGCAGAGCGCATGCTCAGTGTTAGATCCTGACTTGTATCTTCAATTGACGGTAAAAATCCCGAGACAAAACCCCGTAATCCCGCGTTTTCAGGAGTGTTGGCATAAACAACGACCAGTAGCAGGCAAGCGGCGGCGAGGCCTGCCAGGTAACCGCGTTTTTTCCAGATTGCAGCCCGCTGTTTATTTTTCCGGAGCGTTTCATCAGCCTCCGAAATTTTTGATTGTTGATCCCTCATTTTTCTCAGTTCGATGTTTTCCATCTGCTGCTGTAAATTAGTCCATAAAAGCAAGCTTGAGGGAGGAACAATCTTTCGGGCTTCTTCCCGGAAGGCTTCATATAGTAAATTGTCAAGTTTGTCAGGTTTTGGTCTATCCATGTTTTTTCACCTTATAACTAGATTTTTTTCAATCCGGACGTGCAAATTACAGGTAAAATATCAGGTCGATGTCGTTTTATTAAGATGACGTATTTTCTTTTCCTTTGGTTGCAGAAGTTTTCGAACTTTTTCGCGGGCACGAAAAAGGCGGGATTTAATGGTCCCGGAAGGAAGAGAAGCAAGGTCGGCAATTTCCTGGATACTTAATTCGTTAAAGTATTTGAGGACCAGGATCTCTCTATCTTCAGGTTCAAGCAATAAAAGAGCGTTTCTTACTTCCTGGCATGTTTCCTGTTTTTCCCAGGAATCCTGGGGAGAGTTTTCTGAGGTTGAATTTAAATATTTTTCTTCGTTGTCTGTAAAAATAATTTTTTTATTTTTACGAAGAATATCAATAGCACAGTTAGTGGCAATAACGGAAATCCAGGAGCCGAATTTGGTTATCTCTTTTAGAGAATTAAAATTGGAGAAGGCCTTTAAAAAAGCCTCCTGGGTAGCATCTTCGGCCAGTTGGGTATTTCCGGTTACCATATAGGCTGTGCGATAGGTTTTCGCAAAGTGTTCATGGTAAAGTTTTTCGAGGGCGTCTCGGTCCATTAG
>CAYQQF010000112.1:0-6391 GCA_964419485.1 uncultured Dethiobacter sp. | reverse complement strand
AAATCAAATCTAACATTTTCCAGCTTAGCAAGAGCGGGTTTCGGCCCGCTTTTGCTATTGTATTTAAAAATTTATTTTTAAGAAAATCCCCCTATGGCAAACTGTTTATTGTTTGCTCATAGGGGTTTGGGAGAGGAGAAACCGGAGGAAGAGCTTATGGGGAATATGTTGATGCACTTATATTATGTAGCAGGAATCAGAAAAATATTCTTTTTTTATCTGAAATTGCAAAGAAAAATACATGTTAATAATTACCATTTTCTTGATTTTTAACCGCTAAAATGGTAAAATACCTTCCGTCAAGTTTTAAAGGAGGTGGCTCATGAAAATTATTTCCGGTTCTGCCAGGGGCATGAATCTAAAATCCCCACGGGGGAAAAGAATTCGGCCAACTTCACAAAAAGTTAAAGCGGCTTTCTTTAATATAGTACACGATAACATTTATGGAGCGTGCTTTTTAGACCTTTTTTCGGGAAGTGGCGGGATGGGGCTGGAAGCTTTAAGCAGAGGGGCAAAAGAGTGTGTATTTGTCGATAAAAATCGGGATTCGATTCATCTAATCCAAGAAAATGTTGGGCTTGTAAAAATGCAGGAAAAAGCAAGCATCGTTTATGGCGACGCTTGTCGTGTGCTGCTCAGGTTTTCCCAAAAGCAAGTATGCTTTGATATTATTTATGTAGACCCTCCCTATAAGTACGATAAGATACAAGAAATATTGTTTGTCATACAAGAGGGCAGGTTGCTCAGTGAAGGTGGAATTATCGGAGTAGAGCGGTCAAATCGTAATGATGCTTTATGGGGCTTATCTCCTTTCCCGCTGCAGCAGAAAAAAGTTTATGGCGATACGGCTTTATACATTTTAGGATTTCGGGAGTGAGGGAGGCAATTTAATTGGTACGAGCTATTTATCCCGGAAGTTTTGACCCTGTTACAAATGGTCACCTGGATATTATTGAACGCGCCTGTAAAGTTTTTGATTATCTTACTGTGGCTGTTTTAGGAAATCCCAGAAAAACTTCTCTTTTTCAGATGGAAGAGCGGGTTGCCATGCTTAAAAGTATTGTTAAAAGATTTTCCAATGTTGAAGTTGACAGCTATAATGGGTTGCTGGTTGATTATGCCGATAAAATAAATGCGAGTATTATTGTTAAGGGATTACGCGCTGTTTCTGATTTTGAGATTGAATTCCAAATGGCTCTGGCTAACAGAAAATTAAATTGTGAAATTGAGACGATGTTTATGATGACAAATAATATTTATTCTTTCGTCAGTTCAAGTATTGTCAAGGAAGTCGCCTTTTACGGAGGCAATATTGAAGGGATGGTCCCCAAAGAAGTACACCAGATTATTATAGATAAGATTAAATCAATAAAATCAATTAAAGTGTAAGACTTTAATTTTTTTTGTTATTATCCTTTTTGTAAAATAAATCAATAATGAAAGAACAAACAGAATAAGCAATATGAGAAGGAATCTTGCTCCCATAAATATTGTTCTTTCGTAAAAGTAGGGCATGCCTCCCCGGGGGACAGTTTGCAGAAGTGACAGGACTTCTGTTGCCCAGGGGATTTGTAGCGGACCCAGCAAAAGGGCAGTATAAATCCCGGCCAGGATGGCGTGCAGCACCCGGGCAAAGAGGTAAGGTACAATACTTATATTCGTAGAACTGATTATACTTGCTACCTGGGCATGGACTGAAAGTCCGCTCCAGGCTATTATTATCCCTACGGCAATAATTCTTTCGTCCATGGCAATATTTTGGAGTGATCCGGCCATCTGGCAGCCCAGATCAAGTTCAAACAGCCCTCTTATAAAGGCCGGCGATAGAGAAGGGTCCATTTTAATTAAGCCAAGCATTTTTGAGGTCAAAGGGACGATGACGGAGAGCACCCCAAAAAGATCCAGCATGGTAAGGATTACTGAAAAGAGCATAATAAAACCGCCGATTAACAACAGTGTGCTAACTGATTCGGTTACTGCTTCTCCGAGCATCTTTCCAAAGGGGCGATTATCTTTTTGCCTTGCTTCAACAAGTGCTTTCAAAGCACGGCGAGCCATTCCATATTCCTGCTTGAGCCGTGTTTTTTCTTTGGCCCTGTTTTTTTCTCCACCCCGGTAAAAGCGCATGGCTAACCCAACAGAAAAGCTGGAAAGGTAATGGGCCAGAGCAATAATCATTCCGGTGCCCGGTGCATGGAGCATCCCTACAGCTACTGCTCCGAACATGAAAAGGGGATCTGCAGTATTTGTGAAGCTCATGAGGCGTTCCGCCTCCACTTTGTTGCAGAGATTATCCTCTCTGAGTTTTGTTGTCAGGACCGCACCGATGGGAAAGCCGGAAGCGAGACCCATAGCCATGACAAAAGACCCGGCACCGGGAACGTTAAAAACAGGACGCATAACAGGCTCCAGCAATACTCCCAGGAAATGGACAACTCCCAGGCCTATGAGCAACTGGGAAAATATAAAAAATGGAAGCAAGGCAGGAAAAACGATGTTCCACCAGATGGCCAACCCGTTCAAGGAGGCCTCGAAGGCTTCTTTCGGGTAAAAAATCATTCCAATAGTTAAAAAAACAGCAATAAAAGCAGGAAAATAGAATGAGAGCATACGTTTTTTCCAGGGAAATGGATATATAAACAGTACTAAAAAAAACAAACACAACAAGAAGATCATTACCGGCATTTTTTTACCCCGCTGCTTCCAAAGTAAGATACACTTACAACAAATATATCGTTTTCTTCCACAGTATAGACCGGTAGAAAAACAATTTTATGAGACTGGAAAAAAGAAGGGATATAGTTAAAAAATGAAGAACTATTTCTTTATTTAATAATTTATAAAAATTTCTTCATATTTAAAATAAAATTGCTAAAAAGTATCTACCCTTTGATTTCGGATTAGAAGGAGGTGGTGATTGTGATTAAAGTAGAGAAAGAGAATGCCAAAAGGGCGGTTGTTTTTCTTCCGGAAAAAATTAATATTGCTAATTCTCCGGAATTAAAGGATAAGCTGCAAGCGTTATTTGATGAAGGGATAAATGAAATTGTGGTAAATTTTTCTCAGACAAAAATGGTTGATAGTTCTTGCCTGGGGAAATTGCTCATGTTCCAAAAGAAGCTGAAGGAGCGTCAGGGAGAACTGATTATCGCTGAAGTAACCAGCAACTATATCAATAAAATGTTTAATATGCTTCAGTTGCAAAAAGTTATTAAAATTGAATAAAAAAGATTTTACCTTCCTCCCTGTAAGAAAGGGAGGTTTTTTGCAAAGAGAAAAACCGCTGTTTCAAAGAAAAAGGTTTTTAAATAAGCAGCGTTGGATTATAATATATTACAAAAAGAAAGTGCAAATTTATAATCGGAGGGCTTTTAAATTTGTGTATGTACAAGAAAAGCCAGATAATAACGCTGAAAGAAAAGTGAGCTCAAAAATAAAAATCGGCCTTGCGCTGGGAGGAGGTTCCGCCAGAGGTTTTGCTCATATTGGAGTGCTTAAGGTTTTAGAAGAAGCTGGAATAACAATTGACTACCTGTCCGGAACGAGTATGGGGGCTCTTATCGGGGCTATCTATGCCTGCGGGGCAAATATGCGTATGATGGAAAAATTATCCAGAGCTTTAACGCGCCGCAACTGGCTGGATTTTTCCTTTCCGCGTATGGGCTTTATCAGCGGTAAAAAAATTGAGCGTATTATTTATCTTCTGACCCGCCGGTCTACTTTTGCTGAACTTAAAATTCCCCTCGCAATCGTTGCCGTAGATCTGCATAGCGGTAAAAAAATTATTATTAAAGAAGGAATTGTTGCCTCGGCAGTCAGGGCTTCAATCTCCATCCCGGGGTATTTTGTTCCGGTGAAAAGGGGCGATATGCTCCTGGTTGACGGCGGAGTTCTTGACATCGTGCCCGGCTCTGTTTTGCGCAGCATGGGGGCTGAATATATTATCGCTGTTAATGTCAACACCTACAGGGATAGTTGTAAAATAAATAATCTTTTGGATGTAATCAGTCGTTCATTTGAAATTATGGTCAAAGAGGTCGGGCGCGAAAAGATTAGAGACGCGGACCTTGTTATCACTCCCGATCTTTCCGGGATAGCCCCTTCTCAGTTCGAGAAGGCCCGGGAGGCAATTCTGATCGGGGAAAAAGCAGCCCGTGAGGCCCTTCCGGCCATTATTACCGACCTCTCCAATTTGCAAAGGTAGGTATCACTTTTGAAAAAAACTATTCGCATTTCTTTGATTGTCTTGGTTATAGCTATTCTGGGTATGAGGGTGCAAACTAATTACCATCTGATAAAACCGGGTTCTGCCGAGGAACTCGGCGAACGGATTCAGGTTGAAGGCAACGCGAGGGCAGAAGACGGAAATTTTTTTATGGTTACAGTCGCCCAGCAACAGGCAAACCTCTGGTTGCTGCTCTATGGAATCGCAAATCCTCTGGTCGAGCTGCGTCCCGTTTCTACCATGATACCACCTGATATGTCCCTGGAAGAGTATAACAATCTAATGCAAAGTTTGATGCAGGAGAGCAAAAACCTGGCACAGATTATCGCCCTGCGCAAGGCCGGTTATGAGGTCCCTATTATCAGCGATGGCGTGGAGGTTATTGAACTTATTCCGGGGAGCCCGGCTGAAAATATTCTGCTGCCCGGAGATATTATCAAATCTGTTGATGGAAGAAAAGTGAACCTTGCTGAAGAAGTGGTTTCAATTATTCAGGAAAAAAATATCGGAGAACAGGTCAGGCTCACCGTTCAACGAGAAGAACTGTTAAAAGATTTCTCTGTTCTTACTGTTCCCCATGTTGAGCTTCCACAGAAAGCCGCGCTGAGGATTTATGTGCGTACAATGAACTGGCAGCCGCTGCTGCCCCTGGAAATTGATATTGATACCGGTCCGGTTATCGGTCCGTCCGCCGGGATGATGTTTGTTCTCGAATTGCTGGACCGGCTTGTCCCGGAAAATTTGACCGGCGGTAATAATATTGCAGGAACCGGTACTATCGCCCTGGATGAAAAGATTGGCGGTATCGGAGGCGTTAAACAGAAAGTAGCTGCCGCGGAGATGGCTGGAATCGAATATTTTCTGGTACCGGAAGAAAATTACGCTGAAGCTGCGGATGCTGCCCGAAAAATCCGCCTTGTAGCAGTGGATACTTTGGATGATGCCCTTATCTTTCTGCAAAATTTGGATGATGCCGCTGAAGCCGGTTAGAGGCAATAACATGAGCAATACGGAGTAAAATCAAATATCTAGGTTATAAGAGGAGATAGGGATGTTTTAAATATGAGACAATGTCTCAGCCCTGATACATTGTCTTTGGGCCGCTTTACAGGCGAGAACTTTTTTAATCCATTTTGAGTGTTTCCCCTTGATCTTATCCCCCAAATTACCTCGGGATTTCCTTCTTTGACTGACTTTCTGGAAAACTACACCACATTTACAGGCGCAGTTACAACACCTGTTTTTTTTGGAAGTTATAAATCAAATGAAATATCCCAATTATAAAATAATGGCATAGATCTTGCAATATATTTTGATAGTTTCCTGGAAAATGTACTTCAAGCTACAACCAATGCACTAATTGACGAAGCAGTACTCGCCCGGGCATTTTCGCTTACAAAAGCATGCATACCTGAGGCAAGGCTCTTCAAAAAAGGTGTCACAAATTTTGGGAGATGTTTTTCAGGATTAACTGCTTTAAGATTTTATAATTGGTTCAGTTTTGGGTATAAGCGTATAAATTTAGGAGGAGAAAAATTATGAAATTTAGTTTTAATGGAAAAGTTGTACTGGTTACCGGTTCAGGAAGCGGTATTGGACAAGGAATAGCGAAAGCTTTTGCCGCAGAGGGAGCAAGTGTTATTGTAGCTGATTATAATATGGACGGTGCTCAGCAAACTTATAATATGCTGGACAGGTCACTGGAAGAACAGTCGCATTTGTGTACATTTTTAGATGTTGCTAATTCTGATTCTGTAAGCAAATTATTTTCTCAAATTTCCAGTCAATATAAAGCAATTGATATCTTGGTTAATAATGCAGGAATTAGAACACGAACTCCTTTTTTAGAATTAACTGAGAATGAATGGGATAATGTGATGAATGTAAATCTAAAAGGATTTTTTCTTTGCGCGCAGCAAGCGGCCCGGCAAATGGTACAGGAAAAACGAAAGGGAAAAATTATAAATACGAGTTCAATTAATGCCGAAATAGCAATAATAAATCAAGCTCACTATTGTGCATCCAAGGGTGGCGTGAAAATGTTGACAAAAGCCCTTGCACTCGAACTTGCCCCTTATAATATCAATGTCAATGCTGTAGGTCCGGGAGTAGTGGAAACAAATCTTAGCAAGGATAGGCTGGCCCAGCCTGAACAAGTGGAATGGC
>CAYQQF010000111.1:0-6490 GCA_964419485.1 uncultured Dethiobacter sp. | reverse complement strand
CAACCCCGCGGGGATATTTTGCCGCGGCAGAAGATAATACACTGCGCAGGTTGTTTATCGTCGCACTAGAAAAAAAATCAGAAATAAAATAGTCCGGGGTTAATATTTTTTCGGTATTCAGAATAAATCTGGTTTTTTGATCAATACTTCGAACGGGAATACCATAAATTTTTGCCCCTTTAACCATGGCTTTCATAACCACAGGATAACAATGAATATGTTGGTGGGCATCAAGATGTGTTGCTTCCAGACCGGCATGATAAAAACATTCCAACTGAGCCAGCACTTCTTTTTCCACATGAGCGGCATCAATTGAATCTGGAAGAAAATGCCCGGCCTTTTTAAAATAACCGCGTTTATCTAGCAGGCTGTTAACATCATAGGGATTGCTGACTGGAACACCCCTGGTAAGATTTATATGCAGTCCGACGGGAATACCGGGACAATCTTTGCTTATCTGAACAGCTTCTGCTGTAAAAGGCTGGTTTATCAGCAGTGAGGTATCGGTAATCACACCCCGGCGAAATCCCCAAAGAATTCCCCTGTTAATTCCCGGACTATAACCAAAGTCATCGGCGTTTATGATTAACTTCAAATCAACCAGTCCCAATCTTGTTTTTAACGGCTTAAATGGTTTGATTATTTTCCGCCGGATTTTATAGTAAGATCGGCCTCTCCGGATGCAACCAGAGCATAACGAGCGCCTATTGGGCCCACAAGTTCACATACGGTGACAGCAGCCAGCTCGATGGCAGTAATAATTAAGGCAAGTTCCGGAAATCTCCCCTGGACGAGAAGTATTAAACCGATGGTAACCCCTGCTTTAGGCAACATGGCAAAACCAAGATATTTCTGGATAGCTTTTTCTGCTTTCCCCAATTTTGCTCCCAGATAGACTCCCGCAACCTTGCCGAAGCCGCGGGCAAGAATATATACTGCTGCAGGCAGCCAGTTGGCGGCAAGAATGTCGAGGTGAAGGCTGGCCCCTGCCAGGGTAAAGAAAACCACATAAACCGGAAGTTCTATATCTTCAAAGCATTGAAAAACCTCGGGTTGTGAGTGAAGGTTTGCTATGGTAAAACCGGTTACCATGTTGGCAAGAAGAGGAGATAAATGAAATATTTGAGCCAGGCCGCTGTTTAATAGCGCAAAACCCAGCAATAGTACAAGATTCTGCTTTTTGTCGTGAGTAAATTTCAGGGCAAACATTAAAAGAAGTCCGATTGCAAAACCGATCCCTGCAGACCCAAAAACTTCCTTTAAAGGAAGAAGATAAGTGCCGGCATCAACATGTCCGCCATTGCCAAGGATAGAAACAATTGCCGAAGCAATGCCGAAAAAAATAATACAGGCAGCATCATCAAGAGCTACAACTCCCAAAAAAGTGCTGGTAAAAGGCCCTTTGGCTTTATATTCGCGAATTACCGCGACGGAAGAGGCAGGAGCTGTTGCCGTAGCCATAGCTCCCAGCAGTAAAGAAATAGAAAGGGGTAGTTTTAATACGAAATACATAAAAACAAACACAATAATAAAAACACCGAAAATCTGTACTACAGTAATCCAAATAACCGAACCGGCAATCTTTTTTAACTTTTTCAGCTCAAGTTCTCCGCCGATCATTAAGGCGATCATGCCCAGCCCTAAAGTTTTTATTATTTCAAATTCATTGTTTAACTGGGCAGAAATGATATGCAGTAAAGATGGGCTCAGGATCAAGCCCATTAATATATACCCCACGACCATAGGCATTTTAATTGCTCGTGCCAGGCGTCCTCCAAATAACCCCACAAGGAGCAGGACAGAGGCTCCTAGCGCTTGCTGGTAAATAGTCAATCTTAATATCTCCTCCTTGTATGAAGCATGTAACCTCTAGAGCGTTATTCCTTTGACAATCTCCAGCGGCAGGGCAAAGACAACTCCTGTACCCGGTTTACCCAGGCTCCCTGTTATTTTTTCAATTTCAGCAATAGCAAGTTCCACCTTTTCTTTACTTTCAACAACCGAAAATAAAGTTTGATTGCTGGGACGGCATTGATTAAAGATCAGGCTGCGGAGGCCGCCGAAAACCGGACTTTCACATTCCATAAACGCTTGTCCCATCCCTTTGGAATCCAGCACTGTAGCCCCTTTAATACCGATCTTCAGTAAGCTTTCCAGTATTTTGTTTACACATTCAGTTCTATTTAAAACTAAAACTAGCACGTACATTTTTCACGGATATATTAATTTATCCGTTTGCACCTCCTTCCTTTCAAACTCTACAGTTTTAATTATAAAACCTTTTAAGCAGGAATTCAAATTCTGCCAAACGCTTTTTAACTGTTTATAAAATTATAGCTGAGAAGAGTAAATGGTTTTAATTTTGCTTTTATCCAAGGGTTGAAAAGAAAAGCTTCTTTTAAATAGCTCTTTATGCGTATTCTTATCTACAAAAGATAAAATTACTGCATCGATAAATAAATTCTCCTGATTAACAGAGACAAGACAATCCACAATTACTTCATTGTCAATACTATTTATCTTGTCCAATTCCGTTTCTTTTAGAAATGCGGAAGGAATTTGCAGAGATACCAGTGTATTTGTTTCTCCTGCGTGGTCAAGAAATACCGCCTTGGGAAATAGTGGACCACAGGTTTCCAGAAAATCTAAAGGAGAGACAAAAAATGTTGTCAGAGATTGCAAACCCAGTTTTGATGATTCTTTCCAGCATCCATCTTTTAAATCTTTAACCAGTAATGCGCCGCTTTCCGTACCATATAGTTCCAAATCAAAATCTGTTATTTTCCCGTAAAGAACACCATTACCCAAAAAATTTCCTTCAAAATTTACTTTATAGTCTTCACCTTCTTCCTGGATTACGACATCCAGGGGCTGAGCCTCATTCTCCATGTGCATAAGAGCCTTCTGCAGAATATTTCCCGGAAGAGAGCTCTCTAAGAAGAGAAGATAACAGACCGCACAAAACAATACGAGAATAAGAGCCGGCATCATGATCGACTTTTTTTCAATTCTGGATTTGCTTCTTAAAGGATTAAAAAACATAAAAATTCTCCTTTCATCGCTTTTAATCATTTTTATGCCGAAAAGGAGAATTTATACCGGGAGCAATATTTAGCTTTTTCTTTCTTTATCAGCTCTGCAGGCCTGCTGAAAGACCTGTACGGCCATGCTGGTTCCGATGCGGCTTGCACCTGCCAGCAGCAGTTTTTCGGCAAATTCAGCCGATTTGATACCCCCTGCGGCTTTGATGCCCATTTGTGGCGGCAAAAATCTTCGCAAAAGGTTTATATCTTCCACAGATGCACCTCTGGGCCCAAAGCCGGTAGAGGTTTTTACAAAGGCAGCTCCTCCCTCTGCCGCGCACTCACAGGCAAAAGCTATTTCTTCTGTGGTAAGGTATCCCGTCTCAATAATTACTTTAACCACCGGTCCGGTTTGCGCCGTTTCCTTAATTTCTTGAGTAACGATATATCTTTCTCTGCTTTTAACCGCAGCCAGATTGATAACCATATCAACCTCATGGGCACCGTCCTTGAAAGCTTTTTCTGCTTCAAAAGCTTTGACAAACCCCGAAGTGCAGCCGAGAGGAAAACCCGCTACGCTAACAACAAGGGCCCTCTCCTGCAGTATTGAAGCGGCGTAAGAGACAAAAAAAGGGTTGATGCAAACACCTAAAAAATTAAAGCTAAGCGCTTTCTCGCACAGTTCTCGGATATCATTCTTCTGTGCATCAGCACGAAGAAGAGTAGATTCCAGGTATCTTTCCATATGTATTGGCATCTTCGTTGGTCCTGCTTCCTTTCCCGGAGAGTTAAAAGCTCCACCTGATCGACTTGAGTTTTTCCAGCAATTTAAAATTCGTCAGATCAAAATAAATGGGAGTAATGGAGATAAATGAATTATGGACAGCAGCGACGTCTGTATCTTCATCCTCTTGAAAAGTATCCACCACTTCCCCCGCCAGCCAGTAGTAATTCTTCCCCCGGGGATCCACCCTTTTTTGGAAGGCATTGCGGTACTGCCGGATTCCCAGCCGGGTAACGGCTACACCGGCAATCTCTTCTCTCCTGTTTCCCGGAATATTGATATTTAAAAGAGTATTCTCCGGTAAATCATTTTCTTTAACGACTCTTATTAATTGCAGAGCAAAATCGGCAGCAAAATGAAAATCCGGATTTTTCTGTTCCGTAAGAGAAACAGCCAGTGCGGGGATGCCCAGAATAATCGCTTCGATCGCCGCAGAAACAGTACCTGAATAAAGAACATCCGTTCCCAGGTTTGCCCCATTGTTGATTCCGGAGATAACCAGATCGGGTTTTTCCGGCAGTAAAAATTCTACTGCCAGCTTTACGCAATCAGAAGGTGTTCCGTTAACAGACCATCCTTTTAAACCGTCATTATGATAGAATTTCACTGCTTCGGCCCGCAGAGGGCGATGCATGGTTATGGAGTGTCCTGTCGCGCTCTGCTCATGGTCGGGAGCAACAATATACAGATCAATATTTCCGTTATTTAAGAGCGTTTCCCCCAGGACTTGAATTCCTTCTGCAAAAATTCCGTCATCATTGGTTAGCAGTACAATCATATTCATTCCTTCTTTCTAACCCACCAGCCGGGAGGAAATCTTTCCGGTTTCAAAAAGAATCCTTTCTTCATCAATAGTTTTTAAATCGCCTTTTTCCATTAAAATATTTCCATTAACCATGACCATCTCCACATCGCTGGAAAAGGCGGAATATACCAGTTGTGCAGGGATACTGTGAAGAGGATGGAGGTGGGATGAATTTAGCGAAAACACGATCAGGTCGGCTTTTGAACCTTCTTGAAGTGTTCCCGCTTTTTCTTCCAGGAAAAGCGCTCCGGCTCCATTTACCGTTGCCAGCCTCAATGCCTCAACAGCAGTTATTAAGGTCGGATCTTCCAGCACTCCCTTGGATAACAGGGCTGCCAGCCTCATCTCTTCAAGCATATCCAGGTTGTTATTGCTGGCTGCACTATCTGTTCCCAAAGAAACCAAAACGCCGTGCTTTAGTA
Organism: uncultured Dethiobacter sp.; assembly: GCA_964419485.1. Taxonomy (GTDB): domain Bacteria; phylum Bacillota; class Dethiobacteria; order DTU022; family UBA8154; genus DUNV01. The sequence continues at coordinate 1,456 of CAYQQF010000111.1, read as the reverse complement.
AATCGACAAGTGGTGCCATACCGGAGCCGAGCTTGAGATTGCTTCCCGGGTTATGGGCTACAGCCGTTTTCTTTTCAGCCATGATCTGTATTTCTTCCTGCGTGAGATGAACACAGTGCGCAGCCAGAACTTTCTGCTCCAGCAAACCGATCTGCTTCATCAACTCTACAGGTCTTTTTCCATGTTCTCGTATCGATTCTTCGACCTCTTTCCTTGTTTCGGCGAGGTGAATATGAATGGGTACCTGTAAAGATGCTGCTGCATCGGCAACCTTCTGTAGATATTTCGGGGGGCAGGTATAGGGAGCATGCGGGCCCAGCATGGTTGTGATCCTTCCATCACCTTCCCCATGCCAGTTGCGGACAAATTTTTTCGCTTCTCGCAGAGAAACCATGCCCGAAATAGCGTCCAGCCCGACAAGACCCTGCGATAGGGAAGCCCTGATACCGCTTTCCAGACATGCTCTCGCTGCTTCTTCCATGTGAAAATACATATCTGCAAAACAAGTTGTGCCTCCTTTGATCATTTCGCAGAGAGCCAGCAGCGTTCCCCAGTAGATATCCTTTTTGTTCAGCCTGGCCTCTACAGGCCAGATTCTTTTTTCCAGCCATTCCTGCAGGGGCATATCATCCGCATAACCCCGGAAAAGGGACATGGCAGCATGGGTATGGGTATTGATAAAACCCGGCATAATTAGTTTGTTTTCCCCTTTTATTACCCTGGTAAAAGTTTCTGCGCTTCTTTTTTGCGCCGGGCCTGAATAGGAAATAATGCCCTCTTCGATCACAAGCTCGCCCTGGGGGATTACCTCAAGTTCTTCCCCCCACTTTAAAAGATAATCGGCTTGCAAAAGCATTTTCTGCGTCAAAACAGCTCGACCTCCCGGTTTTCTTCTTTACTTCTGTGCAATATTGTTGGCCTTCTTATTCTGTCTCCCGCTTTCTGTTTTGCTGACCATAATTGGTTAAATAGTGTCTTTTCAGCATCTCCACTTCGTCAGGTTCCAGCTTAACCGCATCTCCGATGAGTTTTGACTGCAGCAGAATTTGTGCCGTTCGTTCAACGATTTTACACCTCTGCAGCGCTGTCTCCAGGTCTTCCCCGATACAAACAAGACCATGGTTGGCCAAAAGAACAGCCGTTTGCTCCTTCCCAAGAATTTGAACGGCATTATCCGCCAGTTCATGACTTCCTGCCAAAGCATAGGCTGCTACTTTAACGGCTCCTCCGATAATTTGCGCCTGTTCTTCAATAACCGCGGGGATTTCCTGCCTGACCACGGCAAAAGCGGTAGAATACGGGCTATGGGTATGCACGACAGCTCCGGCATCGCCTCTTGCTTGATAGATAGCCAGATGCATCGGCAGTTCGGTCGATGGTTTCCATCTTCCTTCGAGAACATTTCCTTTTGCATCTACGACAACCATGTCTACAAACTGAAACTCCAGATAAGGAA
>CAYQQF010000110.1:0-6500 GCA_964419485.1 uncultured Dethiobacter sp. | reverse complement strand
CAGGGCATGTCCAGCATGTGCGTTTTCCTCGTTTGTTTAAAAAAAATCTCTACTAAATGCAGGTTTAAAAAAATATTCAGCGAAAGTGTTTCTAAAATTATAAACTGAAAGGTGCTGCCGGTTGTGCTTGAAAATACTTTTTTACATCTATCCGGAATAGGAGACAAAAAAGAAAGACAACTCTGGGGAAAAAACATCTTACACTGGGACACATTTGAATACGCTCTAAAAAATAAAGAAATTAAACATTCTCCTTTACTGGGAAAAGAAATCTTCCTCTCCCGCCGGAATCTTGCAGAAAAAAATGCTCTCTTTTTTACAAACCGACTGCCGTCTGATGCATCCTGGCGCCTTTTTACCGATTTTCGTCATCTGGCAGTATACCTTGATATTGAAACGACCGGACTTGGCAGTAGCCTGGACCATGTCACTACAATTTCTCTTTATGACGGTGAAGAGCTTCGCTATTATATATGGGGAGACAATCTCAACCGTTTTTTGGAAGATATTAAAGAATATAAAGTGATCATTACATATAATGGAAAATGCTTTGATATTCCTTTTTTAGAAAAATATTTTCAAGTACGCTTTGAGCAAGCTCATCTCGATCTTCGCTATATTCTTAAAAAACTGGGTTACAGGGGCGGGCTGAAAAGCTGCGAAAAACAAATGGGAATTCAAAGAAACGGCCTTGATGGTGTAAATGGATATACGGCTGTTTTACTCTGGCAGGAGTATATAAAAAACAAATATACCCGGGCACTGGAAACGCTGATCTCTTATAATATGGAGGACACGGTAAACCTGGAAAAGCTGGCTTATCTTTGCTATAATAAATTAATTTTAGAAACCCCTTTTAAAGGGCAGATCCTGCCTGTCCCTCAAGGACCCGCCATACCGTTCCAACCTGACCAAAAATTACTGCAAAAATTGCAGCTAAAACAGAACAGGTGGTAAAAGCCGCCTTTATCTTTCGCTGTTGATATCTACCGGATAATCGACTAGAATTGTATCAACACCAACCTTAACAATTTTTTCCCATGGTATTATCAGGTCCTGTCTCCTCCCAAGGACGCCCATAAAACCTCCCGCACCGGGAATAATCAGCGCCTTAATCTTTCCGTTTTCAATATCAATATCTAAATCATGAATAACTCCCAGCCGTTTACCGTCATTTACATTAACAACATCCCGGTCTCGCAGCTCGTTAATACGCATCTCTATTTCCCCCAACTCTTTTCTATTCTTTAACCTCCCTTTTTATATATTATACTCTAGAAGATTCTTAAATGTCCGGCAGTATTCTCCCTGCTAAGCAAGTAATGATCTTCCAGGTCCATGATATATTCACTGACAGTAGCGCTTCGCAGTAGATTATTCATATTGTAAGCAAAAATCATCTTTTTAGGCCTGTTCGAAATCGTTAGAGCTGAAAAAAGAAGTAAAGAACACAGAAAAGCACCGAATACTTTTTCTTTCTGAATAAAACTCTTGACTTTTTTCTCCTGCATACTTAATTACTCCTTTTCAATGTCCCGTCATTGTATATGTTTCCTTAATTGTCCCAATGCCGATTTTTCCAAACGAGAAACCTGGGCCTGTGAAATACCTATCTCTTCTGCAACCTCCATTTGAGTCTTCCCCCGGTAAAATCTCAGTGTTAAAATCATCTTTTCTCTATCGTTCAGTTTTTTTAGAGCATCTTTAACAGAAAGAACCTCCAGCCATTTTTCGTCCAGACTTTTTTCATCACTAATTTGATCCATGACATAAATCGGATCTCCTCCATCGTTATAGATCGGTTCAAAAAGAGAAACCGGTTCCTGAATGGAATCCATGGCCAGGATTATTTCTTCCCTGCTCACTTCCAATTCCGAGGCGATCTCCATCAGGGTCGGCTCCCTGGAAAATTTGTGAGCCAGTTGATCCCTGATTTGTAACACTTTATAAGCGATGTCCCGCAGTGATCTGCTTACTCTGACCGGGGTATTATCCCGCAGATACCGCCTGATTTCACCAATTATCATCGGAACTGCATAAGTAGAAAATTTAACATTTTGACCGAGGTCAAAATTGTCAATGGCTTTAATTAAACCGATACATCCCACCTGAAAAAGATCGTCAACCAGTTCTCCCCGGTTATTAAAACGCTGAATTACGCTCAATACCAACCTTAAATTACCATTTACAAGCTGTTCTCTTGATTGAAGGTCACCGCTTTGCATCCTGGTAAAAAGCTTGCGCATTTCTTTATTATTTAAAACAGGCAACTTGGCAGTGTTGACTCCGCATATCTCTACTTTATTCAAGGGATACTTCCTCCTGGCGGACTCATTTACTTTAAGTTACTAATTTCCTGACTGAGTAATTACATTAAAAAGTATCTCCTCAAGTTGCTTTTTTATACCGCCGCTGGCTATTCCATTTTTTTAATCTCTTTTTTTAATCTTTTGATAATCCTTTTTTCCAGGCGAGAAATATAAGATTGAGAAATGCCGAGAAGTTCGGCCACTTCTTTTTGGGTTTTTTCATGTCCATCAATTAAACCGAAACGGAGCTGCATGATTTTTCTTTCCCGGCCTGATAATTTTTCCATAGCAGTATACAATAACTTACGTTCAACCTCGTCTTCAAGATTGCGAATAACCACATCGTTTTCTGTCCCCAAAACATCTGAAAGTAAAAGTTCATTCCCATCCCAATCTACATTAAGCGGTTCATCAAAAGAAATCTCGGCCCTTACTTTATTATTTCTGCGCAGATACATTAATATTTCGTTTTCAATACATCTTGAAGCGTATGTTGCCAGCTTGATATTTTTATGAGGGTTAAATGTATTTACCGCTTTTATCAAGCCGATTGTTCCTATGGATATTAAGTCATCGACTACCAGACCTGTATTTTCAAATTTACGGGCGATGTAAACAACCAGCCGTAAATTTCGCTCAATAAGGGTCCCTCTTACCCTGTTTTCACCTTCCTTGAGAAGTTCAAGGAGTGTATATTCTTCCTCTGAGGAAAGGGGCGGCGGCAGCGCTTTGCTGTTACTGACGTAATAAATAATTCTCGAACAATCGATCCCCAACCTGTTCCTCAAAAACAACAATACAGAAATGAATTTCCATTTAATAAATAACAAATCTCTCATCATTATCTACCTTCTTCACTGCTGGAACAACTGCAGATATCCAACGGCAACAACATTTCATATTCCTCCCCGCAATTAAAATTTTGCTGCGTAATGGCAATGATAAGTCCTCCCTTTACTGCTATTTCACTTCCTTTTTGCCATATTGTTATCTCTTCAGGACGGAAGGCAACCATATAATCATCATGGTTTAAAGAATGGTAAGGAACAAGACGAAATTTTAATCCTGCTCCACAACTGCCCAGTGCTTTTTCAAGTTTTCCCCATTCGATCTCTGAGCCTTCTTCCAATACTGCACAGATTTCCGGGGGAAGAAGTTCGGCGATAGCCGCATATGACACAACTGCGACAGGCAGGCCTGAAAAGGGCTCCTTCAGCATGTTTCCGGTATCTAAAAATGCAGTAATTTTTTTCTTTTTACCAAATAAACAGACTTGTACCTGATAATCTTTAGCCAAAAAGTAGTATCTAAACTTTTCTTCAAGCAGAGGGGATACCCAGCGCACAAAAATTAAAAGGACTATACCGGCTCCAGAAAGGTGAAAAAAAGAAGGCGAGCAAAGAAAGTAAATGTCTTGTGAAAAATTAATAGAATAATTATTCCACAGCATAAAGGCGATAACCAGGCCTGCAAGGATAAAAGAACAGAGATAAAAAAGCAATAACAGTAACAATGCATCTCTCCATCGCCTAGGCCGGTATGCCAGGATAATCATGGCCACAGGCAGCAAGAGCTTCCCCGGCCAGGATATTAAGAGTGAAAAACCGGATGGAAAAACAAAAAGAAGCAGTATTATTCCGCCTAAAGCAGATCCTAACAGCAGCCTTAAAAAAGTTGTTTTCTGCCGTGCCACCTGACCTGTAACTTTTAACAGCAAAAAATTTACAGCAACATTCAGTGTAATAACCAGATCAAGATACAACCTTTTCACCCGCCCCGAAGATAAAAGACTTTTTTGAGTGTTTTTTCCCGGCTTTTCCTCGCTCATTATAACAAAATTTCATTCAGAAATTTGTAATAATTTGCCACCGCAAAATAAAAAGGTATGGAAATTTTCTCCCATACCTTTTGACAACACTGCTTGTATATTTACTTGGGTATTCCCCTGGGGCATTCCTTTCGCCATGGAAAACAGAATAACCGTCTTTCTGCTCCTGCCTCCGGCTTTACCGCTTCGCTACTTGCCGGATCTTCGACGCCTGAGAAAAGCCGGAATATCTATATCGGTCTCACTAAACTTTTTTTCTTCCGAAAAAGAAAGCATCTCTTCCCGTGGTGCTTTTACAACTTTTTTATCAAAACCCGTAGCAATTACGGTAACCCTGGACTGATCTTTAAATGACTCGTCAATTACTGCACCAAAGATAATGTTGGCATCCGGATCGGCAGCCTCTGCAACCGTATCGGCTGCCTCATTTATTTCAAAAAGGCTCAGATTGCTTCCACAGGTAACATTAATTAATACTCCTTTCGCGCCTTCTATGGAAGTCTCCAGAAGGGGGCTGAATACTGCTGCCCTGGCAGCTTCAACCGCACTGTTTTCACCGCTTGCCGTGCCTACGCCCATCAGAGCCGTACCTGTTTCTTTCATGATTGCTTTCACATCGGCGAAATCAAGGTTAATGAGCCCGGGGATAGCAATTAAGTCGGATATCCCCTGAACTCCCTGGCGCAAAACATCATCGGCAATGCGAAATGCTTCCAATAAGGGAGTCTTCTTATCGACTACCTGAAGGAGTTTATCATTAGGGATAACAATCAGGGTATCGACTTTTTCTTTTAAAGCCAGGATGCCCTTATCTGCCTGAGTCATGCGCCTGCGGCCCTCAAAGGTAAATGGACGGGTTACAACGCCTACGGTCAGCGCTCCAAGATTTTTGACAATCTCGGCAATTACCGGTGCTGCTCCGGTCCCGGTTCCCCCTCCCATTCCTGCAGTAATAAAAATCATATCGGAACCTTTGAGGACGGCTTCCAGTTCTTCTCGACTTTCCTCTGCAGCCTGCATTCCTATTTCCGGATTTCCTCCGGACCCCAGGCCTTTGGTCAGCTTGGCCCCGATTTGCAGCTTTGTCCCTGATTGAGCCAGATCCAGTGCCTGTGCATCAGTGTTTACAGAAATAAAATCTACTCCCTTGAGACCGGCCTCAATCATGCGGTTTACTGCATTACTGCCTCCACCGCCTACCCCTATTACTTTTATCTGTGCATACAGCTCCATTTCAGCCTCATATTCAATCATAAAGAACCTCCCTGTTGTCTCTCAAAATTACTCCCAGATATCCGCAAAAAAAGATTTTATACGCTTCCAGATATTTGTAAAAAATCCTCCCTTGCTTTCAGACTTTATTCCTGTTTTTCGTACTATTTTATTTCTGGAAACATGATGTATCATTCCTACAGCCGTGGAGTAAATAGGGCTTTTGACTCCCAGATATTCCGGCTGTGACAGCCGAACGGAACATCCGAAGGCAGACTCTGCCAGCTCGGTAATCCCTCGCATCAAAGAAACGCCTCCGCTAAAAACAACTCCTCCGGGAGGTAATTTGCCAAAACTCATCCGGTTAATCTCCTGACCACAAAGCTGTATGATTTCTGTAACACGCGGTTCAATAAAAGTAAAAAGGTCATCTGTGGAAATACTGCGAACTTCTTTCCCGCTAATTCCTTCAATCTCAATATTCTCCTGTTCGAAAGAAGGATCTTGCAATGCAAAGCCATATTCGACTTTTATTTTCTCAGCCAGTTCAGAAGTCGTTCGCAAACCAACAGCCAAATCATTGGTAATATGATCTCCACCTACAGGCAAGACACTTATGTCCTTTAACGTTCCATGTTGAAAAAATGCAATCTCTGTTGTTCCCCCACCAAGGTCGATTAAAAATACTCCCAATTCTTTTTCGTCCCTGGAAAGGCAGACATCCGCATTGGCAAGGGAATTCAAAACCAGAGAATTCACCTCAAATCCCGCCATGTTGACACATCTTAACAAATTTCGCAGAGAAGTCATCGTTCCCGTCAGGACGATTGCTTCAACTTCGAGTCTAACCCCCAGCATTCCTACAGGATCTCGAATTCCGTCATATCCGTCAACAATATATTCTTTGGGGATAACGTCAATAATTTCCTTTTCCTGGGGGAGAGCAATAACTCTCGCCGCCTGCAAAACTCTTTCAACATCCACTTCCGTAATTTCCTTATCGTCCCTGGCCACAGCCACAACACCGCGATTGTTGACCAGACCGATTTGAGAGCCGATAATACCGACATTAACGTTCTCTATTTTTGACCCCACCATCCGTTCAGCCTCGGCTGTTGCCCTGGTGATGGAATCTACTGTACGTTCCAGAT
>CAYQQF010000109.1:0-6514 GCA_964419485.1 uncultured Dethiobacter sp. | reverse complement strand
GGGATTAAGACCATGATACTTCCTTTGGATAATAAGAAAGACCTGGCAGAAATTCCGGGAAATGTACGGCGCCGTCTGGAGTTTATTCTGGTCGAACATGTTGATCAGATTTTGGAGAGAGCGCTGGTAAAAGAAAAAAATAAAGAGAGCACGAGCGATGAAAATAAAGAGAGCGGAGTTCTACAAATTTGCTGACTGCCGGAATGATTTTCCTCCGGAGCAGTACCCGGAAATTGCCCTTGCCGGACGTTCAAACGTCGGGAAGTCTTCTTTCATTAATGCGCTGGCCGGCCAAAAAAGTCTGGCTCGAACCAGCGGTACTCCCGGCAAAACGCGTGCTGTTCATTTTTACTTGATTAATGAAACTTTTTGTTTTGTGGATCTTCCCGGTTACGGTTATGCCCGGGTTTCCAAAAAGATGAAAGAGAAGTGGGCTTCCCTGCTGGAGGAGTTTTTTGCAGCCAGAAAAACACTGGTTATGATTATCCAGATAGTGGATTTGCGCCATGAGCCGACGAAAGAGGACAAGCAGATGGCTGCCTGGATTCGCCATTATTCTTTCCCGCACATGCTAGTTGCCACGAAAGCAGATAAAGTGCCGCGGGGCAAAAGGCAGAAACAGCGGCGAATAATTGCGGCAGCCCTTGAACTGCCTCCGGATGATTTAATAATCTTTTCTGCCGATACAAAAGAAGGAAGGGACGACGTGCTGAAAGCAGTCGACCGCTGTTTAGACGAAGTGAGCCTTTCGATACAAGCTCCGGAGTAAAGCGAATATTTTTGGTGGAGGGATAAAGATGCCGGATGATAAAAATATTTTTTTAGAGCTGGAAAAAGGTCAGATTCTTTTTTCTGAAGGTGAAAAAGGGGAGGAAATGTATATTGTCCTCAGCGGAGTGGTCCAGGTGTTTCTTCTGCGGGAAGGGCTGCAGGTCCTGCTGGCCGATATGGGTGCGGGACATTTTTTTGGAGAGATGTCTCTTTTGGAACAGGAAACTCGAAGTGCCAGCGTTATAGCTCTGGAACCGACCAGGCTTCTGGTTATCAATAATGATAACTTTCAGCACTTTATCTGCCATAATCCGTCATTGGCCGTCAAAATAATGAAAGGTTTAAGCGGGAGAGTCAGATCCAGCAATGAACAGATATCCCTTCTTGAACACGAGCTGCACACAGCGGCGAAAGATTCTTTCCCGGAAGCAGACGGCGGAGAGAAAGAAGGCCGCGTTCAAAAAATGATTACTTCCAGGGAATTGGAACGACGTCTGGAAGAAAACCTGCAAAAAGTCCGGAAAGAAGAATTTTCTTGCCCACTTTGCTACAATACATTTCAAGCCTACATGATGCGGACAAAAGATTTCTCCCTTAAATCCAGAAATTACTGGTTAAGGGACTTTTACGAAGGAATAGAACCCCTTCTTTTCAAACAGGTCGGCTGCCCCAGTTGCAGTTTTTCCGCACCTGGTGATAGATTTATGGAGATAGGGCAGATGGGAAGGGAGTACTTGAAGGAAAAAGAGCAATCTCGTAAAGATGCCCTAGACCTTTCCTCTTTTTCTGATTTTAATTATGATTATGTTTTAGGTCTTTACCGGTTGACTCTTTTATCCCTGCAGAAAAAAGGAGAAAATTTTGAAACGCTGGCACAAACTGCTCTGGAACTTTCCTGGTTATACAGGGACTTGCAGAACTGGGAAGGAGAGCAGGAGGCGTTAAAGAATGCGTTGGACTATTTTGAAGAGATACAGTCGCAGGAAGGTTTCCAAAATCCGGATCTTCTGCAAAAGAGCTTGTATTACCAGGGCTTAATTAATCTGCGTTTACAAAACAATGAGCAGGCCAAACCCTTTTTTGAGCAAGTCCTGGGAGTAAAAGGCGCTCAGAAAACCCTGCTTTTCCTGTTCGCCAGGAACATACTGGAGAGCCTTTTATTGGACAGGCCTGTCAAGGTCTAGACGCTTTCGCACAGTCAGGCTCAGGCTGGCAGCAGCAAGGAGTTTGACAATGTCCAGGGGAATAAAAGGAGCAACTCCCAGAAGAAAAGCCTGCCAAAAACTTAAACCGGCTGTAAAGGCAAGATAAAGCGCTCCCAGTGTGAAATATGCGCTCATGCAAAGGAACATCCCCAGGACCGTTGCCATGTACGAATTTTTTTTCTCCGTAATTTTTCCCAGGAGATAACAACCGAGCACAAATCCCCACAAAAAACCACCCGTCGGTCCGAAAAGAATGTGCAAGCCACCCTGGAAATAGGAGTAAACCGGCAGGCCGACGGCTCCGAGCAGGAGATAAATAAGCACGGAAACCGCACTCCATTTTCCGCCCAGGAGCGATCCTGCTAAAAAAATGCCGAATGTCTGGCCGGTGATTGGAACGGGGCTAAAAGGCAAAGGTACGGATATCTGTGCCAGCAGGGCGATTAAAGCGGCAAATAAACTGCAAAGAACAAGTTTTTTTACGGGGATCATGAATGACTTCCTGCTTTCCATACTAAAAAATGTCGCAGCCTTAACTTTTCAAAGCTTTGATGGGCTTTTATCCCGGTCACGGGTTTTAAATTCCTGAGTTGTTATTTCACCTGTCACAAAGCGCTTTCTTTCTCCTCCGGGGCCGGCTACGATTAATGCACCGTATTTGTCCACGTCCAGAGCACTCCCTGCAAAGGATTCCCGAAGGCTTTTGATGGTAATTTTTCTGCCCAGCGTGATGTTGAGGTCTTTCCACTGCTCCAGGATTCCCTCTGCCCCCATGGTCAGGTATTCCCGGTACATGCTGTCCATTTCCCGGAGGATTTCTCTGGTCGTCTCCTTGCGGTCAGTATGTCTCCCGTCATTTTCCAGAAAAATAGATGTGGCGCTTTTTTTTAACTCCGTAGGGAAATCGTCACTTGTATGATTGAAGTTTAACCCTATCCCGACAACAAGATAATGGAGACGGTCTGCTTCGGCTTTTAACTCGGTCAGAATTCCGCAGATCTTGCGGCCTTTAACAAGAATATCATTCGGCCATTTGATTCCTGCGTCAATTCCCGGAAGCTTTTTTCTAACAGCCCTTGTTACGGCAACGGCTGTTAAGAGGGTAAATATAGAAATTTCTTCCAGTGGCTTGGGAGGCCTGAGCAGGACGGAAAATACGATTCCCTTGCCGCGGGGTGATGACCACGAGCGTCCCAGTCTTCCTTTTCCCGCGGTTTGCTCTTCGGCAACGACTACGGTCCCTTCAGGAGCTCCCTCTTCAGCCAGCAATTTTAAGCAGTTGTTGGTGGAATCCACCTGCATAAAATGATGAATAACTTCGGGGCTTTTAGCGACGATTTCTGTTAGCAGTCCTTCAGAGATCTCGGCAGGGTAAAGAAGGTCGGGTGTTTCAACCAGCCGGTATCCCCGGCGGGAACTTCCTTGTACACTGTAACCCGACTTTTGCAACAGCTTAATGTTTTTCCAGACGGATGTCCTGCTGGTTTGCAGTTTGCCGGCCATTTCTTCTCCGGAGATGTACGCCGGGGAAGACTCTTTCAACATTTTCAAAATTTTTTCTTTCACCCGTTGTCCCTCCAATTCTACAAAAAAATTCAAAGTCATTGCTTGCTTTTTATGTTGATTCAGCAGATTAAGGCGAGTATGTTTTATTTTGAGCAAGTATATACAAAAAAAGAGGATTTGTCAACCAATAATTTAAAATTGGTTGACAATAAAACACAAGAATTTGCCTTACTTTAACAGGTGGTCAGCCCGTGCTATTAAATGATTACATCGTACTAATTTAGAAAAATAATCGTACATAATGTTGTATTGAATTGTCTAGATTGGTATAATACTTATGGGGGTGATTAAAATGAGTAAGCCTGTTAATTACAGGGAAGGTCTTGTGATAACGGCAACAGAACTTAAACAGAATTTAGGAAAATATTTGGCTTGTGTTGAGCAGCAGAATGATGTTGTCATAACAAAAAATGGCAGTAAAATTGCCAGATTAACTCCTTATGTAACAGATATTGAACAGTATTTTCTTGTGAGAGACAAGGCGCTGGATTATCAGTATGGCGGGAAAAAAGTTTCCTATGAAGAGTTTCTGGAGATTAGTGAAAAAAGCACTTTGAGAATGGAATTGATAAATGGTGAGATTTATTTGTTGGGTTCTCCAAATATCGGACATCAGGAAATACTTGGACGGCTGTATCTAATATTTAATGAATATTTCCTGGGCAAGAAATGCAGGCTGTTTTTGGCACCTTTTGACGTCCATTTTAAAAAGAAGGATATTAAAGAACCGGATGTTATGCAGCCGGATGTACTGGTGGCCTGTGATCTGGAGAACAATGTTACGGAAAACGGGCGATATATGGGTACCCCAACCCTGATTATCGAAATATTATCGGAGAGTACGCGAAGCAAGGATTTGATTGACAAGTTAAATACCTTTATGCTGTCGGGGGTGGAGGAGTACTGGATCATTGATCCGAAACAGGAGAGTATTATGGTGTATGGTTTTAATAATTATGAAATAGATAAGTTTAAGACTTTTGAAAAGGGAGATATGGCCCGGTCTTTTGTTTTTAACGGGTTATCGGCAGATGTTGAGGCCTTGTTTAATGAATTGATATAATAAGAAGAGGCAGGGATTCAAAGGATGTAAGAGATTAGCAGGATGTTGTAGAAGTTGACTTAGCTTCGTGAAAAATGTAATATAAAGTGAACGGGCAAAGGGTATGTAAAGTTTGCCTGTTCCTTATTAAAAAGACCGGGCCCGGTACTGTAATAACCCCGAATAATTTTACCGGAGCTGCCTGCTTTGATGATCATGCAATGAAAAAAGAAATCCTGAAATTTATAAAGAAGGGGACTGGAAAATGAGTGTTAACCTCCCGCCTGTCTATGAACCTGCAGAGGTAGAGAAGAAAATTTATCGTTTCTGGCTGGACGGAGAATTTTTTAAGGCGCCGGCAAAAAAAGGGAAAGATGTTTTTTCTGTTGTCATTCCTCCGCCCAATGTGACCGGTATGCTGCATATGGGCCATGCTCTGAACAATACTGTTCAGGATGTGCTGGTAAGGTGGAAACGAATGCAGGGCTATGATACTCTCTGGCTTCCGGGAACGGATCATGCCGGGATCGCCACGCAAAATAAGGTGGAAGAGCATCTGGCTCGAGAAGGTTTATCCCGCTATGATATCGGGCGGGAAAAGTTTCTGGAAAAGTCCTGGCAGTGGAAAGAAGATTACCACGAACGCATCCTTAAACAACTGTATAAACTGGGTGTTTCCTGTGATTGGTCCCGGGAACGTTTTACGCTGGACGAAGGCTGCTCCCGGGCGGTGCGGGAGGTATTTGTCTCTCTTTATCAGCGGGGCCTTATCTACCGCGGCGACTACATGGTTAACTGGTGCCCCCGTTGTCATACGGCTATTTCCGATATCGAGGTGGAACACGAGGAAAAACCTTCGACCATTACCCATATTCGTTATCCCGGCGTCGGATGGGACGGCTGCATCTCCGTTGCCACGACCAGAGTGGAGACGATGCTTGGCGATACTGCTGTCGCCGTACATCCGGAGGATGAGCGCTACCGGGATCTGGTGGGCAAAAAAGTTCTGCTTCCCCTGGTTAACCGGGAAATACCGATTATTGCCGATGAATATGTGGACCCGGCTTTTGGGTCCGGGGCTGTTAAAATTACTCCGGCCCATGACCCCAATGACTTTGAAATCGGGCAGAGGCATGGCCTGGAGACGATCAGCGTGATCGGCGGTGACGGGCGGATGACCCCCGAAACGGGTAAATATGCCGGGCTGGATCGTTATGAAGCCCGCGGGGAAGTTCTCCGGGACCTGCAGAAGCTTTCCCTGGTGGAGAAAATAGAGGATTATGAACATGCCGTGGGTCACTGCCAGCGGTGCGGGACAGAGATCGAGCCTCTGGTTTCCCTGCAGTGGTTTGTGAAGATGAAGCCGCTGGCCGAGGCGGCTATTGACAGGGTCAAAAAGGGTGAGATTTCCTTTGTTCCCGAACGTTTTACCAGAGTTTATCTCAACTGGATGGAGAATATCCGGGACTGGTGCATTTCCCGGCAGATCTGGTGGGGGCACCGCATTCCGGCCTGGTACTGTACCTGCGGTGAGATGATCGTTTCACGGGATACCCCTTCTGTCTGTCCGGCCTGCGGCGGCAACGCTCTTGAACAGGATAGCGATGTTCTTGATACCTGGTTCAGTTCCGCGCTATGGCCCTTTTCCACCATGGGCTGGCCGAAAAAGACTCCTGATCTGGAACACTACTTTCCTACCAGTGTCCTGGTTACCGCTTACGATATTCTTACTTTCTGGGTGGCCAGGATGATCTTCATGTCGCTGGATTTTATGGAAGAGGTTCCTTTTAAAGATGTCTGCGTTCACGGCCTGGTGAGGGATGCCCAGGGGAGAAAGATGAGCAAATCTCTGGGAAACGGGATAGATCCTCTGGAGATTATTAAAGAGTACGGAGCAGACACGCTGCGTTTTACCTTGATCACAGGACAG
>CAYQQF010000108.1:0-6519 GCA_964419485.1 uncultured Dethiobacter sp. | reverse complement strand
GGGAAGCGTTTATTTTATCCATGTCCCGGCAAGTGCTCTTCCTGATACCACTTTTGCTTACCCTTCCAATTTTATTTAATTTGACAGGCATCTGGATAGCCTTTCCAACGGCTGATTTACTTTCCTTTATACTTGTTCTCTGGTTCATAAAAAAATACAAATATATTTTCTTTGTTTCAGGTTATTAATACTGCTCTTCCAATAATTCCAGCAGATAGAATACAGGTACGGCCAGACCCTTCTTGCTCTCTGTTTCATCTTGCTGAACGGCAGCATAAACCACGCCCACCACTTTATTGTCATCATCGAAAACCGGGCTGCCGCTGCTGCCGGGATAGATAGGGGCTTCAATTTCCATGACGGGATGTGCCGGGCTAAACTCCGGATAACCTGAAACGCTCCCCCTGGAGATCACTCTCCTGAAACCAAGGGGACTTCCCATGACCAGAATTTCATCTCCTATTTCCGGAAAACGTTCCAACTGGAGTTCAACAACAGGAAGAGAACTGCTGCCGGACATCTCGCTGTTTTGTTCAGCATGCAGATAAAGCAAAGCCAGATCCATATTTGTGCTCAGGACCCAGCGCTCTGCCTGGTAGGTCCCCCCGCCTTCAAATGAAACGGAAATCGCATCCGCATCTGCGACCAGGTGTTTATTGGTAACAATCACGCCGGAGGGATGGATATTAAAACCGGTCCCCTTCTTTTCGGCCACAGGGAAAGCGGCATGGTCCCGGCCAATATTTAAAACTTGAACGACAGCCTGCTGCAAACCGCGCAGCGCAGGATCGTCGTTCAGTATCTGTGATTCCTGTAAAAAACCGAGAGATGGCCAGGTAAACAGGGAAAGCACATTTCCCAAAATTAAAAAAATGAATACCAGGACAGTCAGCGCTGCTGCTATTTTAACTGTTAAAGAAGTTTTTACGCTGGATGGCTCCACATCATCATCTGCATCCCCATTCCAAAAATCCAGATCCTCGTCAAATTCTTCCTGCGACATTTCGTTAAAATCCGGAGGAATAGCAGATGGCTTTCTTTCTTCCTTTTCTTCGTCTCTGTACATATTTATCATCCTTTTGCTCATTTAGAAAATATAGAGTTAAAAACAAAAAGTTCATAAAATAAAATATTTTTCTTGCATAACATATAATTATATTATAAAATAAACCACAACAAATAAATACTGTAAAAGCTTTGAAGGAGAAAAGTAAGCCGGGATTTCTTCCAAACAGAGAGGCGGGAGCCAGAGGCTGCAAGCTCCCCCGGAAAGGAACCGGATGAAGTTCGCTCTGGAGCTTCCGACTGAAACCCCTAAGGGGCACGTAGGTCGCAGACGGGTTCTCTCCCGTTATCCTTGAGGAGGAATAGTATTTTTGTTCCTTAATACCAGAGAGGACCTGGCACTTTGTGGCGCAGGTCAACTAGGGTGGTACCGCGGAAGATATTCCGCCCCTTAAGGGGCGGATTTTTTTCAGGCTTTTTCTAAGCTGAAGTGTTTACTGCTTTCGTCCCTTACGAATGCAGTAAACACTTTTTTTATTAAGTGCACAGGGAGGAGATAAAAGTAACAAAGCAATTAAGTTTCCGCTGAGAACAACTAATATCGAAAGGATGATCCACTTATGAATTCTGTTATTGATCCATGGCTGGCCTGGTGGGGCGTTATCATCGCCAGCACTTTATTTACCATTATCGGCACAGTCTGCCAGCTCAGGGGGTGGAATGATTAAATGCTGCCTTTACCTGAACCCAGTACTGCTTCTGCTCTGTGGTCTGCAGCAGGAATTGCCGTCCTGCTGATAGTTTGCGGTTATATCGGCTTTCTTGTTAAAAACAAAACAACAACTTTTGAAAACTACCTGGTAGGAGAGCGGAACATAGGTCCCGTTATTACCGGAGCTGCCGTAGCAGCGGGTTATTTAAGCGGTTGGGCCGCACTGGGTATGATGGGTGTAACCTATACCGTAGGATGGTCCGGGATGTGGTTTGCCGGTATCTGGACCATTTTTGGCATCGTGCCCTGCGTTTTGTTTGTAGCCCGGAAATTCAGTGATTTCAGCCGGCGCTTCCAGGCTCAAACAGTAGCCGATGTTCTGGGTATCCGCTTTGATAGCAAGGCCGTCCAGGTTACAGCAGGAATTGTTATGATCATTCTCATGTTTATTTATTCAATCGGTCAGCTCAAAGCAGCAGCAACCTGCTGGTATGCCATTACAGGATTTTCGCCCTTTATTTGTCTGCTATTCAGCATCATTGTCGTCATTGTATACATGTTAATAGGAGGTTATACAGGAACACAGTGGGCCATGGGAATCCAGGGATTTCTGGTGGGAGCCGCCTGCCTGGCCCTGGGGATCTGGGCTCTCTATCTTGTGGGAGGGCCGGCCGGTTTAAGTAAGCTGCTTACGGCCCAGGACGCCAATCTGATGTCCTTGATGAGACCGGACCTGCCCCAGGTGGGAAATACCCAGTTGTTCTCCAGCATGGTGGGGATAACGTCAACATTTTTTCTCTTCTTTACGATGGCCACCGGGTTTCCCCATGTCACAGCCCGCTTCCTGGGTATGCGCAAGCTGAATAAGAAAGATTATATAAATTTAATGCTGACAGTCTTTTTAATCGCCGGCATCCCTATTTTTCTTAATGCCGTAACCGGCCTCTCCGCCCGGGCGGTATGGGGGACGCAGCTTATGGATATTCCCCCCTGGAAAGCCGACCTGGCGGCACCTCTTATGGCCATGACGGGAGGGCTGCCCTTGACCAGCCTTTATATCACCGGGCTTTTCAGTGCGGCTCTTTCCTCGCTGGCCGCCATGATCCTGGGAATTGCCGGAGGCATTACCCGGGATGTGATCCAGATTGTCAAACCCGGCATTTCTCCCCGCTTCCTGCTCTTATTGACCAGGATCCTCATAGCTGTGGTCATCTTTATTCCTTTTTACTGGACACTGGTGGCCCCGCCCCCTCTGCTGGCAGCATGGATGGCGCAGGCGGCTATTGGTATGGGCGGAATCTTTATCTGGGTTATCGCCGGCTCCCTTTACTGGAAAAGAGCTACAGCTACTGGAGCCATGATCTGCATGATTTACGGGATCATAGCTGTGCTGGCCGGCTCTGTCCTGGTGTCCCAGAACAGCCTGGGAATGGGCGATCTGATGTATATTGTCCTGATAGGTTGCGGCATTTGCTATATCGGCGGCAGTCTGTTGACATCCCCTCCTCCCCGCGAAAAAGTGGAGAAATTTTTTACGGTGCCTGCAGATGATTAGAAATAAATAATCATCCCAAAAACCAGGTATAGGAGGCCAGTCCTCATACGTTAACCGAAGATCCCCTATCACACCAAAGTGATACGGGATCTTCGGTTTTTATAGCTGAATTTTTGAAAACAGGTAACCGCCGATAATAACCAGAATAAGGCAGCTGAAAGCCAGCACTCCAAGGTCTGTCCACATTCCCAGCTGGGCATGGCCGATCAGAGCGCCGCGCAGGCCGTCTACCCCGTAGGAAAGCGGGTTTAAACGCACGATCACACCTACCGCCGCAGGCAGGTCCTGCAGTGGAAACAGCGCTCCGGAGAGGAAAAAAAGCGGCATGATTAAAAAATTCATAATAAGCTGAAAGCCCTGCATATCCTCCAGCACAGAAGCTATTGCCGTGCCCAGTGCGGTAAATAAAATGGCAATCAGCAACATAAAGAATAATGCCACAGGCAGTGCTGCCGGGCTGGAAAACCGGAAACCGGCTAAAGAGGAAATAGCCAGAATGATTATCCCCTGGAAAACGGCCACCGAGGCGCCTCCAAAGGATCTTCCCAGCATAATATTAACTCTGGAGACCGGCGCAACCAGCGTCTCCTTCAGGAAACCGAACTGGCGGTCCCAGATAATTTCAATTCCGTTAAACATGGAGGTAAACAGGACAGTCATGGCGATAATACCGGGAACCAGAAACTGCAGGTAATTACCTTCGCCGGCCCTCTGGAAGACCGGGCCAAAACCAAAACCAAGGGCAAAAAGAAAAAGAAGAGGTTGCCCAAGCGCTCCGATGATGCGCGGTTTGGACCGGAAATAACGCTTTAATTGACGCAACCAGAGTATATATATTACGTTCACATATGCCGCCTCCCGTGAAAGCCGAACATCCGGCCGTTACTCCTGACTTCCTCTTCCCGTATAGCTTTACCGGTCAAGGCCAGAAAAGCCTGCTCCAGGGAATCTGTACCGGTCTGCCCGGCAAGTTCCTGCGGGGAACCCCGGGCGATTATTTTACCGTGGTCAATAACAGCTACAGTATGCGCCGCCCTTTCGGCTTCTTCCATGATATGTGTCGTAAAAAAAACGGTAATTTGTTCTTTCTCATTCAGCTCCCTGATATAATCCCAGAGGAGGTTTCGGGTCTGGGGGTCCAGGCCCAGGGTGGGTTCGTCAAGAAAGAAAATCCTGGGCAGGTGCAGCAGACCTCTGGCGATTTCCAGCCTGCGCTTCATGCCGCCGGAAAATTTCTTAACCTGCTCATCTTTCCGGTCCCAGAGCTGCACCAGTTCAAGCAGCATTTTAATACGCTTTTCCCGAACATTTTTAGGCATATTGTAAAGGACCGCATGGAAAAGCATATTTTCACGTGCCGTCAGTTCATTATCCAGGCTGAAGTCCTGAAAAACAATGCCGAAAGAACGACGGGCCGCCTCCTGCTCCCGAACAGGATCATAACCGCTTAGCAGTATCTTTCCGCTTGTAGGCTTCAGTAAAGTGGTCAGCATTTTTATGGTGGTGGTTTTACCGGCACCGTTCGGGCCAAGAAAGGCAAATATTTCCCCCCGTTTGACCGTAAAGGAAATATTGTTCACCGCGAAAATATCGCCATATCGTTTCACCAGATCAGTAACCTGGATTATGGCCTCATCTCTTTGTCCATTGCCGCTCATCACCGCTATTCCTCCAGCAAAATAGTATGGCAAAACCGAAAGGCCGGCCTTGCCATACTATATCATTAAATGGTAAAAAAATCTATTCCAGTGAGAGGATCGTGCAAATTCTCAAGAAGTAACGACCGGCAAGATAAACAAAAATCAGAAGTTTCTCCGCGGGATCGAGAGAGCCAGTTCTTGCATGATCGTTTTGGCAGGGCTGTCTTGTAACCCGGAAAGGTGTTCAAGGGCTTTCTCAATAAAATGGACAGCTTTTAAGCGGGCCTTTTCCAGAGGATCCCGGCTGCAGGAAGGATCCTGCAAAAATTCCAGAGAAGCCGGTGAAAAATCTCTTTTCTGGATTATCTCTCTCAGGCAGGCCCCCCAGTGAGGATCCTTAAGAATATAGATAAAAGGAAGTGTAATATTGCCCTCTTTAATATCGTTGCCCACAGGTTTGCCTGTAATGACCGGGTTTCCGGCAATATCAAGAATATCATCGGTAATTTGAAAGGCAAGGCCCAGGTTGCGGCCAAAAGCCTCCAGGTTGTTAATTTGTGATTCCTCCAGGCCGGCCAGGCGTCCTCCTGCCTCGCAGCAGGCTTCAAGCAGGACAGCCGTCTTGCGGTAAATATTAGCAAGATACTCCCCTTCGGAAATAAACGGGTCAAAGGCAAGTCTGGCCTGTTCAATCTCCCCTTCACACATTGCTCTAATCGCCCGGGTAAAAAGCATATTTAAGGCAAAATCTCCGCAGCAGGCGATCAACTCAAAAGCCCGGGCAAAAAAGAAATCTCCCGCTAAAACTGCCGAACGATTGCCGCAGATAGTATTCAGCGAGAGTTTTCCTCTCCTTTTCGGAGAGACATCGATCACGTCATCATGGATCAAAGAGGCTGTGTGAATAAGTTCAACGGCTGCAGCCGCCCTGACCAGGGCATACTCTTCGACAACCGCGCCCAGGTTCCCGCACAAAAGCAATAAAACCGGACGCATCCGTTTTCCCCCGCAGGTCAGGATATAATCCGCCAGTTCCCTCATTAAACTCTTTTCAGAAGTCGGGCAATCCAGAAGAATTTCCTCAACTCTGTCCAGGCTTTCCCCCAAAAGCGATCTGATTTTACCCTGCAAACTTTCCGCATCCAGGACTGTCTCTGCTTCCTGCTTAGTTAACAAAGGGTCAAACACCTTGGTCACTGGCTTGCTGCGCCGCCTTTTTCGTCAATTTTAAACAATTCTTCAGCAATAACGGTATTGAGAACGGTTTTATGAAACAAAACCCTCTGCTGCACTTGCTCCTGCCGGTCATAGATGAGAATCTGCACCGGGAGCAGGGTCCTTCTTTCCAGCCAGATTTCTTCATAGGCGTGGTCTTTTTGGGGAACCGGGGGAACAATTCGCAGCAGATAGTAGACATTTTTTTCTTTTTTTTCTATCCCCAGAAACTCGCTGTCCTGAGACCGGGCAAGACCGTCAAAAAACGTGTTCAATAAAAACGGGGTGGGGGCAATCCGCTGAAAACTGGGATTAAGAGCAAAATAATCTCCCATCTCGGGGCTGAAAAGACATATTTTTTCCCCGTCCGATACGATGACCTGATCGGGTTG
>CAYQQF010000107.1:0-6580 GCA_964419485.1 uncultured Dethiobacter sp. | reverse complement strand
ACTTAAATGTTCAATGACATCGTCGCTTACATCTTCGCTGTCTCTCAACTCGCTGACAGTAATGCCCTGCATCGTTCCGCAATCCACATCCCTGACGATTACGTCCTGGGCCACATCAACCAGTCTCCTGGTCAGATAGCCGGAATCAGCCGTTTTGAGGGCTGTATCAGCCAGCCCTTTGCGGGCGCCATGTGTGGAAATAAAGTATTCCAAAACCGTCAGACCTTCACGGAAATTGGCTTTAATGGGAAGATCGATAATTCTTCCCGTCGGGTCTGCCATTAACCCGCGAATCCCCGCCAGCTGTGTTATCTGAGACTCATTTCCGCGGGCACCTGACTGTGACATCATATAAATAGGATTAAACCTGTCAAACCCGTTCATCAGGTCTGATGAAATCGTATCTTTAGCTTTTTGCCAGATAGAAATAACCCGGTCATATCGTTCATCAGCGGTAATAAACCCTCTCCCGTACTGCTTTTCTATTTCTTCTACCTGTTTATCCGCTTCCGAGAGGGTATCCATTTTTGTTGCGGGAACAACAATATCGTCAATGCCGATGGTTACCCCGGCAATGGTAGCATAGCTAAAGCCGAGTTTTTTAATATTATCGAGTATTTCCGCCGTTTTTGTATTGCCGTACGTGCGATAACAGAGAGCAATAAGCTGGCCCATAAAATTTTTCTTAAGCGGTTTATTGGGAGAAAGCCCGGGCAATCTTTCCCAGAGCCGTACAGGGCTGCAGTCTTTTCGGAAGGAGAAATAACCGTCCTGTAACGGTTTCTCCGTATCTGCATGATTGATATAGGGAAAATCCTGTGGAAAAATATCGTTAAAGATAAGCTTGCCGGCAGTTGTAATCAAAAATTTTTTCTCTTTTCTGTCGGAATACAGATTGCTCTTTGTAAGGTCGGTAATATTCACTACTATCCGCGCCTGGAGTTCAATATGCCCCTGGTAATAAGCCAGCATGGCTTCATAGGGACTCAGATAAAAACCTCCCTCGCCCCTGGCTCCGTCCTTTTCTATCGTCAGGTAGTAGATACCCAGAACCATATCCTGAGTCGGCGTAACGACAGGATTCCCATCTTTGGGATTCAAAAGATTATTGGCGGAAAGCATCAAAATACGAGCCTCGGCTTGAGCTTCGGCCGAAAGAGGTACGTGCACAGCCATCTGGTCTCCATCAAAGTCTGCATTATAGGCCGAACAAACCAGCGGATGAATTTTGATTGCTTTCCCTTCTACGAGAACCGGCTCAAAAGCCTGAATCCCGAGGCGGTGAAGAGTCGGAGCCCGGTTCAAAAGAACAGGGTGATCCTTAATCACGTCTTCCACAACATCCCAGACCTCCGGACGAACTTTCTCTACCATCCGTTTGGCGCTTTTAATGTTGTGTGCATGGCCGTCTTTAACCAATTTACGCATGACAAAGGGTTTAAAAAGTTCCAGGGCCATCTCCTTGGGAAGACCGCACTGATATAATTTTAGTTCCGGCCCGACAACAATAACTGAACGCCCGGAGTAATCTACCCGCTTACCAAGAAGATTCTGGCGGAATCGTCCCTGTTTTCCTTTCAGCATATCACTTAAAGACTTAAGGGGTCTGTTACCGGGACCTGTTACCGGCCTGCCTCTTCTGCCGTTATCGATCAGCGCGTCGACTGCCTCCTGAAGCATGCGTTTTTCATTGCGGACAATAATATCCGGTGCGCCGAGATCCAGCAGCCTCTTTAAACGATTGTTTCTGTTAATCACCCGGCGGTAAAGATCGTTTAAATCAGAAGTGGCAAAACGCCCTCCGTCCAACTGAACCATGGGACGCAAATCCGGCGGGATAACAGGAACAACATCCATAATCATCCATGATGGAGAATTACCCGATTTGCGGAATGCTTCCACAACCTCCAGCCGGCGGATAGCACGTATTTTTTTCTGGCCGCTGCTTACTTTGATTTCTGTACGCAGGGAGTCTACCTGCTCTTCAAGATCAATCTCATCCAGAAGTTTTTTAATCGCTTCCGCACCCATCTCCGCCTTGAAACCCTTGCCGGCAAGAAAGAGCGCATCGTATTTTTCCCGGTAATCCCTGTATTCTGCTTCAGTAAGAAGCTGTTTCTTGCTGAGGTATGTCTCTCCGGGATCGATCACCACATAGGCAGCAAAATATAAAATTTTTTCCAGGGCACGAGGCGACATATCCAGCAGCAATCCCATACGGCTGGGAATCCCTTTAAAATACCAGATATGGGAAACCGGCGCCGCCAGTTCAATATGTCCCATTCTTTCCCGACGGACCTTGGCTCTTGTTACCTCTACCCCGCAACGGTCACAAACAATTCCTTTATAGCGGACCCGTTTGTATTTCCCGCAGTGGCATTCCCAATCTTTTTGGGGGCCAAAAATCTTTTCGCAGAAAAGGCCCTCCCTCTCCGGCTTTAGAGTACGGTAATTAATGGTCTCGGGTTTTTTTACCTCTCCGCGAGACCAGGCCCTGATCTGTTCCGGTGAAGCCAGGCTAATCTGCAGTGCATCAAAATTGTTGACATCCAACAAGGGCTATTTCCCCCTTCCAGATATTTGTTGGTGCCTACAGCAAGTCATCCTCTTCTTCTTTTACTTCCAAACCGCTGTGCTCCAGTGATCGCTCGATCTCCTTTCCTCCTTCATCGAAAAGAGCATCTTCTTCCAGTTCCTCGTTCTCTCCTAATTCTTCCAAAGAAACCCTGTCCAGGTCATCATCAAGAAGAAGCACGTCTTCTTCAACAAGAGTACCTTCGGTTTCCTCTTCCTCTCTTTCAATGCCCTCAATGTTCACATCCAGTAAATAATCGCTGTCCTCTTCATCCTCACGGATAGTCACTTCACCCTCATCTTCACTTAAAACTTTAACATTAAGTCCCAGGCTCTGCAGTTCCTTTACCAGAACTTTAAATGATTCCGGAACGCCGGGCTCAGGGATATTATCTCCCTTGACAATCGCCTCGTAGGTCTTCACCCTGCCGACGACATCATCAGACTTGACCGTAAGAATCTCCTGTAGCATATAAGCTGCTCCATACGCTTCCAGGGCCCAGACTTCCATTTCTCCAAATCTCTGACCGCCAAACTGCGCCTTTCCGCCCAGGGGCTGTTGAGTTACCAGCGAATAAGGGCCGGTAGAACGGGCGTGAATCTTATCATCCACAAGATGGGCCAGCTTCAGCATATAAATATAACCAACGGTAATATCGTTTTCAAAAATCTCACCGGTACGGCCGTCCCTCAGAGTAGTTTTTCCGTTTAAGGAAAGGGATGCTTCTTCAAAGGCACGGAAGATATCTTCCTCTTCAGCCCCGTCAAATACTGAAGAAGCAATATAAATACCCAGGATTTTAGCCGCCCATCCCAGGTGTGTCTCCAGCACCTGGCCGATATTCATACGTGAAGGAACGCCCAGTGGGTTAAGAACAATCTCCACCGGGGTACCGTCGGGCATGAAAGGCATATCTTCTTCGGGCAGAATACGGGCGATAACGCCTTTATTTCCATGACGGCCGGCCATTTTATCCCCCTCTGATATTTTCCTTTTTTGGGCCACGTAAACCCTGACCAGCTGGTTCACCCCGGGTGAAAGTTCGTCACCCGCTTCGCGGGAGAACACTTTTACATCAACAATCATTCCTGATTCTCCATGGGGAACCCGCAGGGAGGTATCCCGCACTTCCCTGGCTTTTTCACCAAAAATCGCCCGCAGGAGCCTTTCTTCTGCCGTCAGCTCCGTCTCTCCCTTGGGAGTTACCTTGCCGACCAGAATATCGCCGGCCCTTACTTCTGCTCCGATGCGGATAATTCCCCTTTCATCCAGGTCTTTCAGCGCGTCTTCACCAACATTAGGGATATCCCTGGTTATCTCTTCCGGCCCGAGCTTTGTATCTCTGGCTTCCGATTCATATTCTTCAATATGGATAGAAGTAAAGGTATCGTCCTTAACCAATTTTTCACTGATAAGAATGGCATCCTCATAGTTGTACCCTTCCCAGGGCATAAAAGCCACCAGAATGTTGCGGCCCAGGGCAAGTTCTCCCATATCAGTGGAGGAACCGTCGGCAAGAATATCACCTTTTTCTACAAATTGACCGTTGCGGACAATAGGCTTCTGATTCATACAGGTGCCCTGGTTGGATCGTTTAAAGGTTTGAAGCTTATAAATATCGCACCCTTTAAAAGAATAACTTTTCCCTTTTTCAGTAAAAAATTCCCCCGTCCGGCCATGAATAACCGTGTTGGGACCGTCAGGATCATCCTGTCGTCTGATGTGAATCTCCGTACTGGAAACATAAACAACCTGTCCTGCATTTTCAGCAACAACCATTACCCCGGAGTCCAGAGCAGCTTTGTATTCCATTCCTGTTCCGACCAGCGGAGCCTCCGTCCGCAAAAGCGGAACTGCCTGGCGCTGCATGTTGGATCCCATCAAAGCACGGTTTGCATCATCATTTTCCAGGAAAGGAATCAATGCTGTCGCCACGCTGACCAGTTGTTTGGGGGAAACATCCATATAATCCACTTCCGAAGGAGGAACAAGGATAGTGTCCTCCCATAAACGGCAGGTTACCCGCTTGCTCTGAAACATTCCCCTGTCATCCAGAAGGGCATTGGCCTGAGCAATAGTGTATTCATCTTCATCATCAGCAGTAAGATAGACCACTTCTTCGGTAACCTGGTTATTACGTTTATCCACTTTACGGTAAGGTGTTTCAATAAAGCCGTACTCATTGATACGGGCATATGTGCTCAGAGAACCGATCAGCCCGATATTCGGTCCTTCCGGAGTCTCAATGGGGCACATGCGACCGTAGTGCGAGTGGTGAACATCCCGGACCTCAAAACCAGCCCGTTCACGGCTAAGTCCTCCCGGACCCAGAGCGCTGAGACGGCGTTTGTGAGTAAGTTCGGCAAGCGGGTTGGTCTGGTCCATAAACTGGGAAAGCTGACTGCTTCCAAAAAATTCTTTAATAGAAGCGATCACCGGCCTGATATTAATCAGGGCCTGTGGCGTAATCGCCTCCACATCCTGGATGGTCATTCTTTCCCTGACCACTCTTTCCATCCGGGAAAGCCCGATGCGAAACTGGTTCTGCAGCAGCTCTCCGACACTGCGCAGGCGCCTGTTTCCCAGGTGGTCAATATCGTCAATGGTCCCGATTCCGTCCATCAAGTTTAACATATAGCCGATTGTGGCAATAATATCATCCCGGGTAAGATGTTTTATCTGAGGCGGAACAGCATTATTGCTCATTAAAGTACATGCTTTTTCCTCTTTATTAAAAATCTTTACCCGGCTGATGCGGCACTCTTCCATACGCTTAAATAGATCCGCATCGATGGCTACCCCTTGTAAGGCCAGCACTTCACTGCTGTCCGGGTCAAGCAGATCCTCGGCAAGCGTATTATGAAGGACCCTGTTTTTTAAAGAAAGCTTCTTGTTGATCTTGTAACGTCCGACCCTGGCAAAATCATATCTTTTGGAATCAAAGAAAAGAGATTCAAAGAGAGTGCGGGCATTTTCTACGTTCAAAGGTTCTCCGGGCCTGAGGCGCTTATAAATTTCCAGCAGCGCATCATCGTGGGAATCCGTATGGTCTTTTTCCATCGTGTTAAGTATACGTCCGTCTCCATCATAAAGATCCATCAATTCATTGGTAGAGCCGTAGCCGATGGCCCGAAGGAGGACGGTTACAGGAATTTTCCGTGTCCGGTCCACTTTGACCCAGAGGACATCATTAACATCCGCTTCAAATTCCAACCATGCTCCCCTGTTAGGAATAATTGTTGCGGTAAAAAGTTCCTTGCCGTTATAATTCTGACTGTTAAAATAAACACCCGGAGAACGTACCAACTGGCTGACAATAACACGTTCAGCTCCGTTAATGATGAAAGTTCCATTCTTCGTCATTAAGGGAAAATCGCCCATGAACACTTCCTGTTCTTTTACCTCACCGGTTTCCCGGTTCACCAAACGAACACGAACTTTTATCGGAACGGCAAAGTTAGCATCCCTTTCCTTGCATTCTTCTACGGAATACTTCGGCTCACCCAAAGTATGGTCGATAAACTCCAACACCAGGTTTTGGGTAAAGTCTTTGATGGGAGAAATATCCTGAAAAACCTCCCGCAGTCCGTCTTCAAGGAACCATCTGTACGAACTTTTTTGCATCTCGATCAGATCAGGAATATCTAAAATTTCGTGAATACGGGAATAAGATCGTCTTTTCCTTTTCCCCGATTTCACATCAAAATACATAAAAAAATCACTCCCCCGCTGGTGTATTTCGTTACAGGGAAAAAATCCAATTATTAGAAAAGGCACATGAGAAAAGTTCTGCGGATAAAGATGAAAAAGACTAAAAAATCAAATGCCATAATTGTTTATTTTTTCCTTAGTAATAAGCAATTATGCATTTGTCTTTCTAGTACGGTATTTATTTTTGTTTAAAAATTTGTATTAAAAAAAATAGCAGGGAACCATTACGCATTTTCTAATAATATCACATTGACTTATTCCAGTCAAGGCGGCAAAATAAAAAAAATAACTCCC
>CAYQQF010000106.1:0-6631 GCA_964419485.1 uncultured Dethiobacter sp. | reverse complement strand
AAAAGATAATTGTTTCTGAAAGAGAGGCGACTTCCCGGCTGCCAAAGGCCCCCTGAAGATTCTTCAGCAGTGATGCTGCCACAGCCAGCAAGATAATTTGTCCCAGAAGGTGGAGGTTGGTAAAAATCTCGGCAAAAAAATACCGGGAAAGTCCTCTGGCGATTTCTCCAAGATCGGGCAGGATATTTTTTCTTTCGCCTGTCCATATATTTCTAATATTCCAGGAAGGCAAATAATCATTCATTTCTTCTTCAACTTCATGCCAGTATCTCTCGACCTGCTCCCACCCCGATGGCAGCTCGGTGCTGTTTTGACCGGTATAGTCTTGCTCAACCTGAACCTCGGCACATTTATTAATTGTTTCTAATGGCGCTGCGTCCACTGAAGCCGAAAGGATTAAGAGGAAGAATACAAAGATTATAATTACGTATTTTATTTTATTATTTTTCAAGATAATCAGCACGGATATTCCTCCATCATAATTGTCAGGGAATAAAATTAATAATTCCTTCAAAAACAGAAAGCAAAATAGGAATGGCCATAACCAGGATAATAATTTTTCCTGCAAATTCGATTTTGCCGGCTATATTGCCTTCTCCCGCATCCCGACACACCTGTGAACCGAACTCGGCAAGATAAGCCACCCCGATAACTCTGAAAAGAGTACGCAAAAAAAGGGGATTGATATCGGCTTCCAGGGCCATTTCCGTGATTACATCGACGATCATTTTTAAATAACCGAGCAGATATACTACAACGATAATACCGACAGCAATAGAAAGTAACTGCGCTATCTCCGGACGGCTCTGACGGATGAAAATGATAAAAATTGCCGCGATAACTGCATAACTCACAACCTGGGTAATTTCCAAAAGATCACCCGCTTAGAACAGGTTAAAGATAGCCCGGATGCTTTCAAAGAGATCTCCCAATAATCTTAAGACCAGCAGAAGAACTATGACGACTCCGACCAGTGTCAACATCTGAGCTTGTTCCTCTTTCCCCGCTTGCTTGAGAACAATATTAAGAACGGAGATAAAAATACCGATACCTGCAATTTGAAAAAGTAAATCTATGCGTAAAAGATCCATTTTGTAACCCCTTTTTTTAAAAATGATCTGCGATGTAGGGCTTGGCTTATTTTTTAAAGAAGTAAAAGCACTACTGTTATTCCCCCCATAAGGCCCAGATATTTCCAGAGTTTATCATTTTTTTGCCGCTCTGAACGTGCTTTATCAAGGGCCTGTCTAAGCAATTCCTGTATTAAAGAAATCTGTCTTGCCTGTCCCTCTTTATCACCCTGGCCCCAGGCAGAGCCGAGCCTCTCCAGCAATTCCAGCTGTTCATTTTTTAGTTCCAGTTCAGGAATTCTTTTCTTAAGAGCGGTCTTCCAGCACTCCAAGGCGCTTTGTCCTTTCCTCTGAAGCAAGGACGAAGAAAAATCATCAAAGAGATTTCCCACAGGGTTTATTAATTTCTTACCGATATTTTGAAAGGCTTGGGGCAATGGGGTCAGACCGTAATTAACCTCTGTACGAAACATCTCCAGGCCATAAATAATTTCTTCAAGGTAACGGACCCTCCGCTGAAAAACTGCACAAATCCGACATCCCATAAGATAGGCTGCAAAAATAATTAAGAAGGCGCCGACCAGTTTCGTATACATGCTCTTTCATAATTCCCCCCCGGTATTTGCAGAATAAAGAGGCAGCCCACGTTCTCCCTCGATAATCATTTCCAGTGTTCCCGGACCACGTTTATTGCTGAGAAAAACCAGCCGTTCAAAATAATTTTTTTCCAGCATTTCTCGCAAGATTGGTCTTTGCATTACTTCTTCCAGGCAAGAACCATGAGCAGAGGCGATAATTGAGACGCCGGCATGGACAGCTTCTTCAACGGCCCGGGTATCTTCCGGGCGTCCAAGTTCATCAGTAATAATAACTTGCGGGGAGAGAGAACGTAACATGAGCATAATTCCCTCTGCCTTGGGACAGGCATCCAGCACATCTGTGCGCAATCCGATATCAAGCTGTGGCACGCCCCGGAAACAACCGGCTATTTCCGAACGTTCATCGACAATTCCCACTTTTTGGCCTCTTTGTCCTAAAACGCTGATACCATTGCTAATAATTCGGGCAAGATCTCTTAAAAGTGTCGTTTTGCCTCCCTGGGGAGGGGAGATGATCAGTGAATGAAATACTCTTCCCAATTTCCGGTCGATTAAAAAGGGAAGCACCCTCTCAGCGGCACCCCTGATCTGTCTGGCAATACGAATATTACAGGAGTTAATATCGCGCAATACTTTAATGGTTCCTTTTTCTAAAACTGCCCTGCCGGCCAGTCCGACCCGGTGCCCTCCCGGAATAGTTAAATATCCCTGCCGAATTTCATCTTCAAAAGCATACAGTGAGTAGCTGCTAATTAGTTCAATAGTTTGCCTCAAATCTTCTCCGGATAAGAGGTAAGCTTCACCAGGCCCGGCAACCGGGCCTTCTTCTCCCAGATATGATTCTCCACCAGCCCAGCAGATAACTAAAGGCCTGGAATATCTTAAACGGATTTCTTCTGTTTTTGCTAAAAGTTCATAAGGTAGTTGATCAATAATTGCCCTGATTCTTGGAGCCAGGAAAGGGCAGATTTGTTTTTTTATATCTATGGAGGCGTCAAGCACCAGTTTTTCACCCCGTTTTCTTATTTCTAGAGATCTATCCTCTTGGAAAATACATATGGCAATGAAGATCTTTTTATACCTAAGTAGATTTTTATCAAAAAAAAAATCCCCCGGTTTACCGGGGGATTTTGCGTCTAAGTAAAACTAATTATTTTTGTCTTTTTCTGGTTGTTCATCTTCGAACTCATCAAGCTCATCGTCCCATTCCTCATCGTCATTAATAAAAACAACTTTTCCGCAATTTGGGCAGAGCACTTCAAAAGATTCTTCGTCCTCCAGAATATCTTCATCAATAATAACTTCCTGATGGCATTCCGGGCATTCTACCGTAAAGCTTACATTATGATTGTCATAGTCATCATCGTCGTCATAATCTTCATAATCATCGTCGTCTTCCTCATCATCTTCGAGCAGTTCATCTTCAAGATCCGTAAGATCCTGGTCTATTGCTTCTACGTACGAAAAAAGTTCTTCATAGTCTTCTTTGAGTTCATCCAGCGAGTTGCCGATTTCATCCAAAAGAAGAATCATTTGTTGAATAATTTTTCCTTCTTTTGTTTCATCATTAATCCCCAGTCCTTCCGCCAATCCTCGAAGATATCCCAGTTTTGAATTAAGATCATCCATCTTGCCAGCCTCCTTTAACTGTTGTTATGCTATCGGACAACAATGTAGTCGTCGTTTATAGTCTTATTCTTAACTAAACACGTTCAATATACGCGCCGGTTCTTGTATCTATTCTCAGGATATCCCCTTCATTAATAAAAAACGGGACCTGGACAACGAACCCGGTTTCAAGTTTTGCAGGTTTGCTGCCCCCTGAAGCGGTATCTCCTTTAAATCCCGGGTCTGTTTCCACAACGGCCAACTCGACGGAATTGGGAATTTCAATACCTATTACTTCCCCTTTGAAAACCATAACAAGCAGACGCATATTTTCCTTTAAAAAGTTCAAATTGTCTCCGAGCTGATTTGAATTTAAGGAAACCTGTTCATAATTTTCCGTATCCATGAAGATAAATTCTTCCCCGGTACTGTAAAGGTACTCCATTTCTTTTCTTTCGATAAGCGCCCTGGCAACTTTTTCACCGGCCCGGAAGGTTTTCTCAGTTGTTGCTCCACTGCGCAGATTTCTTAATTTGGAGCGGACAAAAGCAGCACCTTTCCCCGGTTTAACATGTTGAAATTCTATAACCATAAAAATTTCTCCATCAAGCTCGATTGTTAAACCAGTTTGAAAATCATTGCTGGAAATCATTCATTAAATCACTCCCCCGTTTAAAAGTTCAATAAAAAGTATTATTTTTTCTTTCTATTTAATTGCCAGCACCTTTGGACTTGAGGTGAGAACCTCGGGACCATCGCTGCGTAAGACAACCATATCCTCAATGCGTACGCCTCCCCATCCTTCTAAATAAAGTCCGGGTTCAACAGTAAAAACCATCCCTTCTTCAAGAGACCAATTGCTTTTGGGAGACAGAATGGGAAGTTCGTGAACTTCCAGGCCTACACCGTGTCCCAGGCCATGACCGAAGTAAGAGGCACAACCTTTCTTTTGGAAGTATTCCCGCACCGCTCCATCTATTGCTGCACAATGATTTCCTTTTCTTATATCTGCCAGGGCGAGTTTTTGAGCTTCAAAAACCATTTTGTAAATATCGCGCTGTTTTTGTGAAGGTTCACCGAGCACAAATGTACGGGTCATATCAGAGCTATACCCGTTAAAAACAGCACCAAAATCTATTGTTATCAGTTCCCCCTCACCGATAATCCTGGAAGAAGCCAATCCGTGGGGGAGTGCCGAGCGGGGCCCGGATGCTACAATGATATCAAAAGGATTTTTTTGGGAACCTCCTTTTCTCAAGCGGTATTCCAATTCAAGAGCAACTTCTTCTTCCCGTATACCTGGTTTTATCAGCGGGAGAATGTGCTGAAAGGCCTGATCGGCAATTTTAGCTGCCGTCTTGATTTTTTCCACTTCGGCCTCTTCTTTGATAGAACGAAGCTCTTCAACAAACTGGAATTGGGGAATTAATTTTATTCCAGAAACGGCATTTTGTAGCCGATTATACCTCCTGACTGTAAGTTGTGTTTCCTCCAGGGCAAGATTTTTAATTTTACTTTTTGCCAGGAAAC
Organism: uncultured Dethiobacter sp.; assembly: GCA_964419485.1. Lineage (GTDB taxonomy): Bacteria > Bacillota > Dethiobacteria > DTU022 > UBA8154 > DUNV01. The sequence continues at coordinate 1,824 of CAYQQF010000106.1, read as the reverse complement.
TGCTAATTTCGGAAAAATCTTCACTGCTTCCCACTTTAATTATTTCAAAAGATGGTGCTTCTTCAGAAGCTTGCTGAAGATATCTGAAATCTGTATAGAGATACGCCGCATTTAAGGTTAAACATAAGAAACCGCTTGTGCCTGAGAAACCGCTCAGGTAGTATATATTGGGCGGATGCGTAATTAAAAGTGCTTCGATATTACTGCTTTCCATTTTAGAGCGAAGTTTTGCAATCCTTGTTTTTATAATGCCGCCCCCCTTAAAATATACCTTATCTCATTTTTATTCCCTTTATTCTATTGTTTACTATTCCCTCTATGCATATCTAGATTCAACTTCCTGGTAAAAAATCCTGCCTTAAAGAAAATAACGCCGCTGTTTAATATCATATCCTATAATTCCGTATTATGGAAAGAAAATATGAGGCTATTATATTACCAATGGGAAGGAGGATCTTTTGATATTCTTACTCTCCCTGTGACCGGAGTAACAATAATATAGCGCTTGTCCCCATTCCGTGATTCGAGAATTACCGTTCCCCCTCTGCTGGGACGGCCAAGCGCGGTAAAATAGACAAAAGGATTATCGGAATCATCTGTCGCAAAAGTTGTCTGACCCTGAAAAAAAATTTCCTCCGGCAATTGTATCATTTGATTATTTTCCGCCAAAGTTAAGCGGTACAATCCCGAATAGATAAAAAATGTTACTCGGCAAACTTTTCCGGAAAAGATAGCCTCGCTTCTTGCCAGGCGCAGATCGCCGGCCATTTTTCCGGCTGCTCCTTCCAGCTGCCAGCGAGAGATTGAAGTAAGCCGGGGCAGAGCAATAGCCAGAATAGCCCCAAAAAGTGCCATAACAATGACCAGTTCTATGATCGTAAAACCATTTTTGTTTATTATTCTGCGCATTGGAAAAGATTTCTAGGCAAGGCCAATTTCCCTGCAGAGATAAACGTCCTGTATTGCATGCAGGATTTCTATGCCTTCTTCCATAGATTTTTGGAAAGCCTTCCTTCCGGAGATAAGTCCCATACCACCGGCTCTTTTATTTATGACAGCAGTTTTTACAGCCTGCTGAATATCATTTTCTCCTGAAGCCCCCCCTGAATTAATCAGTCCGGCGCGTCCCATAAAACAATTAACAACCTGGTAACGGGTCAGGTCAATAGGATGGTCCGAAGTAAGCTCGGAATAAACTTTCTTATTTGTCTTGCCGAAGTTAAGTTCAAGGAAACCGCCGTTGTTTTCGGGCTGTTTTTGTTTTATAATATCTGCTTCAATAGTCGCTCCCAGGTAATTGGCCTGGCCGGTTAAATCAGATGAAATATGATAATCTACATTACCTTTTTTAAAGGCATCATTACGTAGATATGTCCACAGGATCGTGACCAAACCCAGAGAATGTGCATAATGAAAAGCCTGGGAAATTTCCTGTATCTGCCTGCTGCTTTCCTCCGAACCATAATAGATTGTGGCCCCGACGGCAACTGCCCCCATTTCAAAGGCCTGATCAACATTGGCAAAAAGAATTTGATCAAACTTATTAGGATAGGTCAGGAGTTCATTGTGGTTTATTTTGAGGATAAAAGGGATTTTATGCGCATATTTCCTGGCCACACTGCCCAGAACTCCCAGTGTTGAAGCAACAGCATTGCAGCCTCCTTCAATAGCCAGCTTGACAATATTATCCGGATCAAAGTAGATAGGATTTGGTGCGAAAGAAGCACCGGCAGAGTGTTCTACTCCCTGGTCAACGGGTAAGATAGAAAGAAAACCCGTGTTGGCGAGACGTCCTGTAGAAAATAACAACTGCATGTTGCGCAG
>CAYQQF010000105.1:0-6755 GCA_964419485.1 uncultured Dethiobacter sp. | reverse complement strand
CTGAGCTGCTTCGCTTTCTCCTGGTTAAGAAGCTCTCCCCGGGGTGACATCAGAATAACCCGGCAAAGAGCGGGGTCCTTACTACTGCTTTTTAAAGACTTTACCGCTTCAAAAAAAGGCTCCGGTTTCATAACCATCCCCGCACCGCCACCAAAGGGAGTATCATCTACTTTACGATGCTTATCTGCAGTAAAATCCCGCAGATCGCTTATCCTGAAACGCACCAGCTCTTTTTCTTCCGCTCGTTTTATGATGCTTTCGCCGAAAACTCCGGAAAACATAGCGGGGAAAATAGTAACAATATCGATCAACACAGCCTACACACCACGATTTCCTTTTTCTAATCCACAAGGCCCGGTGGCAGCTTTACCACAAGATATCCCTTTTGTAGGTTAATCTCCCGGACAACCGTTTTCAGGGCAGGAATCAGAATCTGTTTTCTGCGTTTCCTACTATCTTCTTCCTCTCCGGAAGTAATTACATAGACATCATTGCCACCGGTTCTTAAAATCTCTCCCACAATGCCCAGTTTTCCCCCGTCGACTGTCAAAGCCTCCAGACCAATAATCTGATCATAATAATACGTTCCTTCCGGCAACGGCACTCGTTCTGATGAACGTATCTTGACCATCATCCCGGTTAGGGCGCCGGCATCATCCCTGTTCTCACACCCTTCGAAGTGCACTACCCATAAATATTTATGAATGAAAGCCTTTTTGATTACTTTAAACCCGCTAAAATCCTTCCCTTCCAGCAAGACTTTTTTAAGAAGATAACATCTCTCCAGAAAATCAGAATAAGGGTATACTTTTACTTCGCCCTTTAAGCCGAATGGAGCGACAATTTTCCCAATGGTTATCATTTGAGAAGACATTTTCTCTTTCACTATTGGATGATTTCCACCATTACCCTTTTATTCTCTTTAATCGCCGCCGCATTTACGACGGTACGGATAGCCTTGGCAATACGTCCCTGCTTACCAATAACTTTACCCATATCTTCCTGGGCAACCCGGAGTTCCAGGATTACGGAGCGCTCCCCTTCAACCTGTGTTACATCGACTTGTTCAGGATAATCAACCAGGGCTTTAGCAATAAATTCCACTAATTCCTTCATATTTATTTCAGCTCCTGTACACAATTATTTAACCTGGAATTCCGCTTTGGCAAATAAAGCCTTCACGGTATCTGAAGGTTGTGCACCTTTAGAAAGCCAACTCTTTGCCTTTTCCGTGTCAATATTAATGGTTGTCGGATCTGTTGTAGGATTATAGTATCCTATCTCCTCAATGAACCTTCCATCTCTGGGGGCCCTGGAATCAGCAACAACAATACGATAAAAAGGCTTCTTCTTCGCTCCCATTCTTTTTAACCTGATACGAACCGGCAAAACAAACACCTCCCAATTTTATATTTAATTGATAAACCGTTCTTTTCTGACTTTCGGCCCTGACTTCTTATTTAAAAGGAAAGATGCCTTTTTGTTTGCGTAACTTCCCCTTTTCCAACGCCCCGAATTGCTTAAACATTTTTTTCATCTGCTCAAACTGTTTTAAAAGCCGGTTGATATCCTGGACCGATGTGCCGCTACCGACGGCAATGCGGCGTTTTCTGCTGCTGTTAATAATTTCCGGCTGTTGTCTCTCTTCCCTGGTCATTGATTTAATAATGGCTTCAACCCGGTCCAGTTGTTTTTCATCCAGGGATAGATTTTTTAATCCTTTACCCATTGTATTAAAACCGGGAATCATCTCTAACAAATTTTCCAAAGGCCCCATCTTTTTAACCTGCTGAAGCTGATCCAGGAAATCTTCCAGGGTTAATGACTGATTCCTCAGCCTTTTTTCCAGTTCACGACTTTTTTCCTGATCCACAACCTCCTGGGCTTTTTCAATCAGGGAAAGGACATCTCCCATCCCGAGGATCCTGGAAGCCATTCTTTCTGGAAAAAACGGTTCAAAAGCTTCAACTTTTTCCCCAAAAGCGGCAAATTTCACAGGACACCCTGTCACCTGCCGGACGGAAAGAGCAGCGCCTCCGCGGGTATCACCGTCAAGCTTGGTCAGAATAATTCCTGTCAGCCCCAGGCGCTCGTGAAAAGAACGCGCTACATTGACGGCATCCTGTCCGGTCATGGCATCAACAACCAGGAGAATTTCCAGGGGGGCCAGATTTTCTTTAATCCTTTCCAGCTCTCCCATTAGTTCTTCATCAATATGCAGCCTCCCGGCAGTATCAATCAAGAGATAATCATTCCCGTTCCGATCTGCTTCCCGCCGTGCCTGACGGGCGATCTTGACCGGATCATCCTTCCCCATGCTAAAAACGGGCACACCTGCCTGCTCTCCCAGTATCTTGACCTGGTCAATAGCCGCCGGCCGGTAAACATCCCCGGCAACCAGAAGAGGGTTGAAACCGTTTTTTTTCAAATAAACAGACAGTTTCGCGGCAGTAGTCGTCTTCCCCGAACCCTGCAAACCTACCAGCATTATCGCTCCCGGAGAACGTCCGTCCAAAGGAGCAATTTTACTCTGGGTCTCTCCCATCAGCTTAACCAGTTCTTCATGGACAATTTTGACAACCTGCTGCCCTGGGGTAAGACTTTGCAATACCTCCGCGCCGACAGTCCGATCTTTCAAGGAGGTTACAAAATCCTTTACAACCTTGTAATGCACATCTGCTTCCAGCAGAGCTAGCCGGACCTCGCGTAAAGCCAGCTCGACATCTTTCTCCCCGAGCTTGCCTTTGCGCTTTAACTTGCGAAAAGTTTCCTGCAATTTTTCTGATAACCCGCTGAATAACAAATTAGTTACCCGGATATACCCGGGGATACCTCCTTTTTAACTTTCCAGCAGAACTTTTTGCACGATATCCTTTATTTTCTCGATATCTTGCCTATCTAAGGCCGTATTGTCCAGCAAATCCAGTACTTTCTGCCCTTCTTTTTTCCTCTGCAGGTAAGTCTCATACAGATTAAGTTTTGCTTCCCATCTCTCCAGTGCCTGGATAGCCCGCGAAAGGTTATCATGAACAGCCTGCCTGGAAATATTTAACTGTTCCGCAATCTCGCCCAGGGAGAAATTCTCCTTATAGTACAGCTCCACAATGCTCTTTTGCTTTTTTGTCAATAATTGCTCATAGAAATCAATCAGATAATTAATTCTGTTTATCTTCTCTAACATTTATACACCAATCCTGCTGTAAAGTAAAGACCCTTTACAGTCATTTGATTTAAACCAGCAAGGCTTCTGCAAAACCGTCAGGATCAAATGGATGCAGGTCTTCTTTCTTTTCTCCCACGCCGATCAGCTTAACAGGAATTCCGGTCATTTCTTTGATGGCGATGACGATTCCTCCTCTGGCTGTTCCGTCGAGCTTTGTTAAAACAATACCGGAAACAGGGATGGCCTCCTGGAAAAGCATGGCCTGGGCAATACCGTTTTGACCGGTTGTTGCGTCCAGCACCAGCAAGGTCTCATGGGGTGCCTCAGGGATAACCTTGCCGATGACGCGGTACATTTTTTTTACTTCCTCAACCAAATTTTTCTTCGTATGAAGTCGGCCGGCAGTATCGCAAAGTAAAATATCAACCCCTCTGGAAACGGCTGCATTTACCGCATCAAAAATAACAGCGGAAGGATCTCCTCCGGTCTGATGTTTGATTAGCCCGACTCCCACAGCCTCCGACCAGTGTTCCAGTTGCTCGATAGCCGCGGCTCGAAAGGTATCTCCCGCGGCCAGTAAAACTTTTTTCTTTTCCCCGGAAAAAGAATAGGCCATTTTAGCGATTGTAGTGGTTTTACCCACCCCGTTTACCCCCAGCAAAAGATATACTGCCGGAGAGGAAGAGGGGACTTTAAGCGCAATATCTTCCTTAGTGCCCATCATTTCCGCGATCAATTCTTTTAAAAGCGTTTTTGCTGTTTCCGCCTCTTTAACTTTATCTTTACTTATTTTTTCCCTCAACGCCGCAGTAATCTTCAGAGTTGTCTCCACACCGACATCCGCAGAGATCAAAATCTCTTCAAGTTCTTCATAAAATTCTTCTGTTATTTCCCCTTTAACAAAAAGATCCTCAAACCTTGTCTTCAGGGCATCCCTGGTTTTCTGCAAACCCTTTTTAAAAAAATCAAGCACGTTTTTTCACCCTGCTTTTTCTGATAAATTCAATGATAACACCTTGGAAACTCCCTGTTCTTCCATCGTTATACCATACAGCACATCCGCTTCCTCCATTGTCTTTTGACGATGAGTTATAAGGATAAACTGCGTCTTTTGGGAATACTTTTTCAGAAAGTCGAGAAACCGTTCAATATTGCTTTCATCAAGGGATGAGTCTATTTCATCCAAGACACAAAACGGAGCAGGTTTATACTGCAGGACCGCGAATAGTAAAGCGATAGCTGTTAAAGCTTTTTCCCCGCCCGACATCAAAGAAATATTTTGGAGCTTTTTCCCCGGCGGTTGCGCGACAATTTCAATACCCGATTCCAGCACATTATCTGGTTCGGTCAATCTCATAAAAGCCTGCCCGCCTCCAAAAAGTCCCGTAAAAGTGTCTAAAAAATTTTTTTCTATGGAATGCACTGCCTGCAGAAAACGCTCTTCCATTTCCCGGTCCAGTTCCGCCATGACCCTGCGCATTCCCTTTTCTCCCTGCAATAGATCCTCCTGCTGTTTTTCAAGAAATTGTATTCTTTCCAGCAACCTTTCATATTCCTCAATTGCACCGCTGTTGACGTCACCAAGGGCCATTATTTGTTCGGCCAGCAGATCTCTTTCCGTTTGTAATTGTTCTTCACTTTCCTCGACCTGAAAATGAGAAACGGAGGCGGGATCTAAGCCAAATTTTTCCAGACAGAATTCTTTTAAATAGCGGTTTTCTTCCATAAACTGAGTCGGTTGCAAATTTACCTGGTAATAACGCCGGACGTATCTTTCTACGGCTCTCTGTTCTTTAGTCTTTTCCGTCTCCAACTCTTCTTTTTTCCCCCGGCAAAGTTTAAGGTCTGCAGAAAGTTGAGAAAGGCTCTTTTCCTCCAGATCCAGTTCCCCTTTTTCTTCCTCCAGTTTTCTGGCCAGACCGGCTTCTTCAGCTTCCAGCTTTTTCATCTCTGCAAGGGCTTTTCCCCGTTCATCGGACAGAGTCCTTACCAGGGCCAATAGACGTTCTTTTTCCTGAGACTGCCGCCTTTGGAACTCCTGACAGGAACTCTCCTTTTCCTGCAAGGCGGAAAATTTAACGCGTATTTCCATCAGTTCTTCTTCTAATTGTTTGCTTTCGCTTTCTTCCTGGCCTACCCGCCGGCCAATCTGCGCCAATTCTTCTCCTAATTTAACCGTCATTTGCCGGTTATAACCGAGTTCAGAAGTAATCTTTTGCCCCTCTTCTCTGAGCAAACTGTACTTAACTTCTACAAAATGTTTGTCCTGCTCCATTTCTGTCAACTCTTTGGCAATTCTTTCCTTTTCAAAACGGAAGCTCTCCATCTGCCTCTGAAATTCGTATATTTGTTTTTCAACTACTTTTTGCTTGTCGGCAAGACGGTTCAACTCTTCACTCAGGGATGTCAGCCTTTCATTGTCTCCAGACAGTGCTTTTTTTTCGTCTGCCAGGCTTTTTTCCAGACTTTCTATCTCTTTTTGCAGTACAGCCAACTCCCGTTTCCTTTGCAGAAATCCCGAGCGTTCCCTGGACTGCAGCCCCCCGGTAATAGCTCCTCCCGGTGTAATCAACTCTCCGTCCAGCGTGACAATCCTCCAGCCTCCCCTGACCTTGCTCAGCAACTGCAGGGCGCTTTCCAGATCCCTGGCAACAAGAACCCCTCCCAGCAAATAATCGATAACTTTTTTAAACTTATCAGGGACCGTGACTACCCTGGAAGCCAGACCCAGAAATCCGTCCATTCCCTGCGGTATTTCCTTACGGGTGGAAGTCTTCAGCAAATTTAAAGGTAAAAAGGTTGCCCTGCCGGCCTTTTTTTCTTTTAAAAAAGTAATCGCCTTACGGGCAGCGCTGTCGTCTTCTACGACAATAAACTGTACCGAAGGTCCCAGGGCGACCTCCACCGCTTTTTCAAAATTCTGGGATACATCGATTAAACCTGCCACGGGCCCGTAAATACCCTCCAACAAAGAGTCACGCGTAAAAGCTCGCATAACCGCTCTGACTCCGCCGGTATACGCCGTTAATTCTTCTTCTTGTTCCCGCAGCAGTTTTAAACGGCCGTTCTTTTTGGCCAGATCTTGTGTACAAAGTGTATGCTTTTCTTTTTTGTCGCTGTAACGAAGAGAAAAATCCTCATAGTGTTTCTGCCGCAGTTGAATTTCCTTTTCAAGATCGATCAGCTCGTTTTTCAGACGGAGAAGATTTCCCTGGACATTTTCTTCCTTTGTCCTCCACTTTTCCGCCTCCTGCCGTTTAATCTTCTGCCTTTTTTCCAGCTCACCTATTCTTTCCTTCAATTCACTGCAGCGCTGTTCATTGTCCCGGACGGAATGTTCCATTACAGCTCCGCTGGAACGAAACTCCGCCAGCTGCTCTTTAAGTTTTTCCTGGGAAGCAAAAAGACTGCCGCTCCTTAAGGTTTTAATGCGGGTTTGCACTTCGATGGCTTTCTGCCCCGTGTATTCCTGCTCCTTTTGAACATTTTGCAGTTCCTCTTTATTTTGGAGAAAAGATTTTTCTATCCCTGCAAGGCGCGACTTAACCTCCTGAAAAGCTTCTTCTTTTAAAACGCTTTTCTCCCGGGCAAA
>CAYQQF010000104.1:0-6771 GCA_964419485.1 uncultured Dethiobacter sp. | reverse complement strand
TCGGTAATGGTATTTCTTTAATAATTTTTGCAGGTATTATTGCCGGTTTTCCCTCCGGTGCCAGTAAGACCATTGAGCTTTTAAGGCTGGGTGAGCTGCGTTTTTATACGTTAATTCCCATTGCTATTATTATGGTCGGGTTAATTGTAGGAATTATTGCCCTTGAAGTCGGGAGAAGGCGGATACCTGTACAGTATGCCAAGAGAGTGGTTGGAAGGCGTATGTATGGCGGACAGAGCACCCATATCCCCATGAAAGTAAACCAGGCGGGTGTTATTCCTGTTATTTTTGCTTCGGCAATATTGATGTTTCCGGCAACTATCGCCATGTTTATCAACCATCCTTTTGCACAGAGGATTTCCGATGCTTTAAGCTGGGGAACAGTGCTTAATACTGCTCTTTATGCCGTTTTTATTATTCTCTTTACCTATTTTTATACGGCGATACAGTTTGATCCCATGAAAGTCGCCGGTGATATTAAGAAATACGGAGGCTTTATACCCGGCCTGAGGCCGGGAAGACCTACTGCAGAATATCTGAGCAAAATATCAAACAGGTTGACTTTTGTCGGAGCTTTTTCTCTGGCGTTTATCTGTGTTTTGCCGATCTTTTTGCAGAATACTTCCCAACTCAATCTTATCTTTCAGGGTACTGCTTTAATTATTATCGTAGGTGTAGCTTTGGAGACGATGCGTCAAATTGAAAGCCAGATGTTAATGCGTAATTATCAGGGATTTATGAAATAAGGAGACGGTTTTGTTGATTATTGTCAAGTCGGCACAGGAAATAGAGCTCATGCGTCAATCCGGACGCATTGTAGCACAAGTTCTGTCTTATCTTTCAAAAATGATCAGGCCGGGGATAACGACTGCAAAGCTTGACACTCTGGCTCAGCGTTTCATCAGATCCCAACATGCCAAGCCGGCCTTTTTGGGATACCATGGTTTCCCTGCCAGTATCTGCGCTTCTATTAACGATGAAGTTGTGCATGGGATTCCCGGTTTACGCAGGCTGGTAGAGGGGGATATTATCAGTATCGATGTAGGGGTTTTATATAAGGGTTATTACGGTGATGCGGCCTGTACTTTTCCTGTAGGGAAAATATCTCCTCTGAACCAAAAATTAATTGATGTGACCAAGGGCTCTTTGTTTAGGGGTATAAAAAAAGCTGTTCCGGGGAACCACCTGTATGATATTTCCCATACAGTCCAAACCTTCGTAGAACAACACGGTTTTTCCGTTGTCCGCAACTATGTTGGGCACGGAATAGGAACCGCAATGCATGAGGAACCGCAGGTTCCCAATTTCGGCCTTCCCGGAAAGGGGCCGCTTTTGGAGGAAGGAATGGTGCTGGCCATTGAACCGATGGTCAATACCGGTACCTGGGAGGTTGAGACTTTGGCGGACCAGTGGACGGTGGTTACCAGGGATAAAGGCCTTTCGGCACACTTTGAGCATACGGTGGCAATATTAACAGACGGCCCCGAAATTCTCACCACCCTGTAGCCTGGTTTGCGGATAAAAGAATAAGCTAAGGAGCAGGAGGCGGGTGTAAAGTGGACGTTGAGCCAGGGCAGTTGGTAAAATCGCTGGTAGGAAGAGATAAAGGGAAGCATTACCTGATTATCGGTTTTGAAGCGAGCAGAGTGCTTTTGGCAGATGGGCGTATCCGTTCAATCAACAGGCCTAAGAAAAAAAACCCAAAGCATCTGCAGCCTTACCGTTGCATAGTCCCTGGAGTGAAGGAGAGAATCCGGCAGGGTAACTTAAGAGATACTGAGGTGAGAAACATCCTGAATACTTTTCTGAGCAACGAGAATTGCTACCCCGATTACCTCCGGGACTCTTCTGATCGTGGAAGTTAAGGAAAGGAGGTATGCCCAGGGTATGTCCCAAAAAAAAGATGTTATCGAGGTAGAGGGAAAGGTTATTGAACCCCTGCCCAACGCTATGTTCAGGGTGGAGCTAAAAAATGGTGTCAAGATACTGGCCCATGTTTCCGGCAAAATCCGCATGAATTTTATTCGTATTTTGGCAGGAGATCGGGTCTTAGTCGAACTTTCTCCTTATGACCTGACAAGAGGACGGATCACTTACCGTTATAAATAAATCTTTTTCAAGGGGGGCTTGAAAGTAATGAAAGTGCGCCCGTCGGTGAAACCCATGTGCGAAAAATGTAAAGTGATTCGCCGAAAGGGAAAAATAATGATCATCTGTGAAAACCACAAGCACAAGCAGCGACAGGGATAGCTACGAATTATTTGGGGTATAATAATAACTTACGTTTAACTTTTTTTCTGTAAAGGAGGTGTAAAGCGGTGGCCAGAATTGCAGGGGTGGATTTGCCACGTGACAAACGTGTAGAGATTGCTTTGACTTATATTTATGGACTGGGGTTGAAAAGATCCCAGGATGCCTTGCAATATACAAATATAAAGCCTGAAACAAGAGTCAGGGACCTGACCGAGGAAGAAGTCAGCCGTTTAAGGGAATATATTGATAAGAATTACAAGGTCGAGGGAGACCTGCGCAGGGATGTGGCGATGAACATTAAGCGCCTGATCGAGATCGGCTGTTATCGCGGCATCCGCCATCGCCGCGGTCTTCCAGTACGAGGGCAGACAACCAAAAATAATGCCCGTACCCGTAAAGGTCCCAAGAGAACAGTCGGTATTCGCAGGAAAAAATAAGAGAGGGTGAAAGAAGGTGGCTAAGAAAAAAACATCCGGCCGGCCTAAGCGCAGGGAACGGAAGAATATAGAACACGGGGTTGCCCATATCAAATCCAGTTTTAATAATACGATTATTACGATAACAGATTTGCAGGGAAATAATGTGGCATGGGCCAGCGCCGGAATGGTCGGCTTTAAAGGTTCCAGAAAATCTACGCCTTTTGCTGCCCAGCTGGCAGCGGAATCTGCAGCCAGGACAGCAATGGATCATGGGATGAGACAGGTAGAAGTAATGGTCAAGGGGCCCGGCTCCGGCCGCGAGGCGGCTATTCGTTCTCTTCAGGCCGCCGGGCTGGAGGTTAATATGATCAAAGATGTGACCCCTATCCCTCATAACGGTTGTCGTCCACCAAAACGGCGCCGCGTTTAGACAGCAACTATTACAGGAGGTGAACAGACTTAACATGGCAAGATATACAGATGCTGCCTGCAGACTTTGCCGCCGTGAGGGGACAAAGTTGTATCTGAAAGGGGACAGGTGCTATAGCGAGAAATGTGCTTTTAGCCGTAAAGGATATCCCCCCGGATTACATGGGCGAAGCAGGCGGCCAAAGATTTCGGAATATGGACTGCAACTGCGGGAAAAGCAGAAAACACGTCGGATTTATGGGGTTTTGGAGAAACAGTTCAAGCGTTATTTTGTGGAGGCAGACAGGCGCAAAGGTGTAACCGGTGAGACACTCCTGCAAATTTTGGAGAGCAGGCTGGATAACATTATTTTTCGTATGGGTCTGGCCCGTTCACGCTCTGAAGCACGCCAGTTGATCCGCCACGGGCATTTTGCCGTCAATAACCGGAAGGTTGATATCCCGTCTTACCTGACCAGACCGGGAGACGAAATTTCTGTCCGGGAGGGGAGTAAAAGCCGTCCCTATTTTAAAGAAATGGTTGAGTGGGGCGCTGCCCAGGGGAGTGTTTCCTGGCTGGATGTTGACCGTGAAAAAATGATGGGAAAAGTAATACGCCTTCCTCTGCGGGAAGAGCTGGATGTTCCTATTTCTGAACACCTTATTGTAGAGCTTTATTCACGCTAGCAACTCTTAAATAAGGTAGGAGGGGAAATTAACAAGTGATTGAAATTGAAAAGCCGAGGATTGAATGGGTAGAAAGAAATGGTACGGGATACGGGCGTTTTGTTATTGAACCTCTGGAAAGAGGATACGGTACAACGCTGGGTAATTCACTACGCCGGATACTTCTTTCTTCACTGGAAGGAGCGGCAGTTGTAAGTGTAAAGATTGATGGTGTGCTTCACGAATTTTCCACGATTCCTCATGTCCTGGAGGAAACACCGGAAATATTGATGAACCTGAAGGCATTGCGGCTGAAGATCCACAGCGATGAACCTCAACTGCTGATCATTGATGCCGAGGGGAAAGGGGAAGTTAAGGCTAAAGATATTAAAGCGCCTGCGGATGTAGAGATCCTTAATCCGGATCTGCTTATTGCTACCCTTGAAGAAGACGGAAAGCTTTATATGGAGATTACGGCAAATAAAGGGCGGGGCTATTTTCCCGCAGAACGTAATAAACTACCCAACCAACCAATCGGAGTTATCCCTGTGGATTCCATCTTTACTCCTATTAAAAAAGTGAACTTTTCCGTGGAAAATACCAGGGTCGGACAGCATACCGATTACGATAAATTAACCCTGGACATCTGGACTGACGGAAGTGTGGAGCCAGACGAATCCCTCAGTATGGGGGCGAAGATTCTCAGCAAGCTGTTAGGCCTTTTTATCAACCTGACGGAAAAGGTGGATGAAGTGGAGATTGCCGCCGAAGAAGAAGAGAATAACACGGAAAAAGTTTTAGAGATGACTATCGAGGAGCTGGACCTATCCGTGCGCTCCTACAACTGTCTGAAGAGGGCGGGAATCAATACCGTTGAAGAACTGATCCGCAAGACTGAAGATGAAATGATGAAAGTGCGCAACCTGGGTAAAAAATCTCTGGAAGAAGTACAGAACAAAATCTCCGAGCTGGGATTAAAGCTCAGAAAAAATTCGGAGTAAACCTGTTTTTAAAGACTGATAAAATGAACAGAAAGGGGGGTGTTGAGCTGATTTTGCCGTTTCCTTTACGGTAAGATCAGCGGATTGTAATGGCCCACCGTAAATTTAGTCGTAAAAAAGGCCCGCGGCAGGCCCTTTTACGTAATCTGGTCACCTCTTTGATTATTGCCGAACGTATTGAGACGACCGAAGCGAAAGCCAAAGAGATTACAAGTATTGCCGATAAAATGATCACGCTGGGGAAAAACGGTGATCTTCATGCCCGGCGGCAGGCTCTTTCCTATATGATGGATGAAACAGCGGTAACCAAGCTATTTGAAAAAATCGCCCCCAGGTTTGAAGGCCGTAATGGAGGCTATACCCGTATAATGAAAAAAGGTTACAGGCGGGGAGACGGCGCGCCCATGGTTATTTTAGAACTGGTCTAAGTCTGCCCTGTTCAGGCTCGAATATTTTAAAAAGACCGGGGGTGGTGTATAAGTGAGCAATATTATCGAGATTAACAGTCTTACTTACCACTATCCTTTAGAAGGTGGGGGAGAGATAACAGCCCTCGACAATCTTTCCCTGAAAATTGCGGAAGGAGAATACATGGCTCTTATTGGCCCCAACGGTTCGGGGAAATCAACCCTGGCGAGGCATTTAAATGCTCTGCTCCTCCCCAGTGAAGGGAATATTTTGGTGGAGGGGCTTCTTACCTCCCGGGAAGAGTACCGGTGGGAAATACGCAGACAAGTGGGCATGGTATTCCAAAATCCGGATAACCAGATTGTGGCGACAACAGTGGAAGAAGATGTTGCTTTCGGGTTGGAGAACCTTGGTGTTTCCCCCGAAATAATTCGCTTAAGAGTTGCCGAGGCTTTGGAAATAGTGGGACTTTCCGCTTTTTCGCATCATGCCCCTCACCTTTTGTCAGGAGGGCAAAAACAAAGGCTGGCTATTGCCGGTGTTTTTGCCATGCAGCCCCGGTGTCTTGTGCTGGATGAACCTACTGCCATGCTTGATCCCCGTGGACGCAACGAAGTCCTGGAGACGCTGAAAAGATTAAACCGCTCCAAAGGGATCACCGTAGTGCATATTACCCACTTTATGGAAGAGATATTGGAGGCTGCCCGGATTGTTATTATGGATAAAGGAAGGGTGATTCATGACGGACCACCGGCCGAAATATTTGGCGGAAGAATTGACCTGGAACGCCTTGGGCTGGAAATGCCCCCAATTCCCAGAGTAGCACAACTTTTGCGTGCCGGCGGTATGGAGATACCTGCCGGTGTCTTAGATGTTAATCAGTTGGTGAACTTTTTATGCTGATTGAGACCAGGAATTTATCATATGTATATATGCCGGGGACACCCTTTCAGGTGGAAGCTTTAAAAGATATTACTTTGGGAATTGAAAAAGGATCATTTGTGGGGATTATCGGCGAGACGGGTTCGGGTAAATCAACACTGGTACAGCATTTTAACGGTCTGCTTAAACCGACTTCCGGGGAAATGCTGGTTAACGGTAAAAATATCTGGTTACAAAGCATTGATTTACGCTGTCTCCGGTCTAAAATTGCCCTTTTATTTCAGTTTCCCGAACACCAGCTTTTTGAGGAAACAGTCTTTAAAGATGTTGCTTTCGGACCCCGCAACTCCGGCCTGAAAGGCGAGGAACTGGCCTGTCGAGTGCGTATGGGGCTGGAAATGATGGGCCTTGATTATGAAAATTACCGGCAGAGATCTCCTTTTACCCTCAGCGGGGGAGAAAAAAGAAAAGTGGCTATGGCGGGAATTCTGGCCATGCTTCCGGAAGTGATAATTCTGGACGAGCCGACGGCGGGGTTAGACCCTCTAGGACGCCGAAATCTATTGCAGCAGGTCGAGAGACTCCACCGGGAGAAAAACTTGACCGTTATTCTGGTTACTCATAACATGGAAGAGATCGCTCGTCTGGCAGATAAGCTGTTTGTTTTTGCCGGAGGGAAAATTGTTCTACAGGGAACACCCGGGGATGTTTTTGCCTGTCAGGAACAGATCAAAA
>CAYQQF010000103.1:0-6842 GCA_964419485.1 uncultured Dethiobacter sp. | reverse complement strand
TGCATCGTGTTTTAGACCTGGCCATTCTTGTCTGCAGAACAACCCTTCATTTTCAGGAGGCCTATCGCTATGAGAAACTATATAATACGGAAAATCCTGTTATCGATAGAGTCGGTTTGCAGGGAGATGCCATGACGGTGGCTGTTTGCACAGACAATGAAAAGATTGACGAGGATATCAAACTGTTCAGCCAGTCCCTCAGCAACGACGGGGAGCTTATTGGAGAACGTCTGGCCACTTTGTCAAGGATATTGAAAGAAATGGGGTACTAACCCATGGACAGAAGAAAAATGCTGAAAGAACAATACAAACAGATGAAACCGGAAATGGGGTTATTTATGGTTCGTTCCAACAACAGCAATAAATGTTATCTGGAAAGCACCGGGGATTTGAAAGGGACAATTAATGGAACCAGGTTTAAGCTGGGCGGAGGTATTCATCCTAACCGGGAACTGCAAAAGTGCTGGAAGGATTATGGAGCTGAAAACTTTACCATTGAGATCCTCGAAGTGCTTGAATACGATGAAGATGCTTCCAAAACAGATTATTCGGAGGATTTGGCTTTACTTCGGATGGTTTGGGAGGAAAAGATGTTAACACAAAACATGGAGTTTTATCGCAAATAGTAATAAATATATTCTTAATTTATGCTGTCAGTTCCAGGAAGGTAATTGAAATGTGATACAAAATATAATAATATGGACAAGTAATATATATATCAGGAGGGATTCTTGTGAATTTACTTATTATGGGACCGCCGGGAGCAGGTAAAGGTACACAGGCAGAAGGAATGGTAAAAGAAATGGCGATTACTCATATTTCCACCGGAGATATGTTTCGTGCCGCCATTGCCGATGGTACCGATATGGGTATGAAGGCAAAGGAGTATATGGATAAAGGAGCATTGGTACCGGACGAAGTAGTAATCGGCATGGTAAAAGACCGCCTGCAGCAAGACGACTGCAAAGGAGGTTTTTTACTGGACGGTTTTCCCCGTACTGTAGAACAAGCTATAGCGTTAGATAAAACGTTAAATGAGTTGGGTATTAAATTAGATGCAGTAATTAATGTTGAAGTTCCGCTGGATAAATTGATGGCCCGTCTGACAGGACGCCGTGTATGCAAGGGCTGCGGCGCTTCTTACCACGTGCTTTTCAACCCTCCGGCCGAAGAAGGAAAATGTAACAGCTGCGCAGGCGAACTATATCAACGTGACGATGACAACGAAAAATCAGTGGGTACCCGCCTTAATGCTTACATGGAAAAAACTCAACCACTTATTGACTACTACAATAAAAAAGGTATCTTAAAGCCTGTCAATGGCGACCAGGATATTGAAAAAGTCCTGGAAGAAATTATGACGGCAGTTAAGTAGCTAGCAAAAGAAAAAACCCGGGGTTGGCAAAGCAACCCCGGGTTTTTACGTTAACGAGGAGGACGCGTGACAAGGAGACGCCGTCCCCTCGTCACGCGTCCTCCTACAAGCAAAACCGACGCCCAGTCCAGAAAACGAAGATTTGCGTAGTTTAGTCCAGCTTACGCAGCTTACTTTATTTTATGTTTATTTTGCAGGTATAATATATTTTTATGTAGAAGAAAATTATGGGAAAAGGATCTTGCCTTCCCAATAGCTCATAAGCCTATCCAGAAGAGCTGATAAGCTGAAAAATAGGAGTGTAAAGCAACTAAGAAACGGGTGAATTTATGTTTATAGCTGATTTTCATATACATTCAAAATACTCCATAGCTACCAGCAAGGATTGTGAACCTGAAATGCTTGATTTTTGGGCGCGGCGTAAAGGCATCGGCGTAATCGGTACGGGTGATTTTACTCATAAGGCCTGGCGGGAGGAATTAAAGGAGAAGCTGGTTCCCTCCGGAGAAGGTCTTTACACTCTGAAGGATGATTTTCGCAAAGAGGATCAGATTGCAGGAACGGATATAAAGCCTCAATTCATTGTTTCAGGCGAGATAAGTTCCATATATAAAAAGAACGGAAAGGTAAGGAAGGTTCACAACCTCATCCTGCTTCCTAGTTTGGAACATGCAGAAGCAATCGCGCACCGGCTTGAGGCCATAGGCAATTTGCATTCCAACGGCAGGCCCATATTGGGTCTTGACAGCAGGGACCTGCTGGAGATAGTCCTTGATAACTGCCCGGAGGCTATCTTTATCCCCGCCCACATCTGGACCCCTCACTTTTCACTGTACGGAGCATACTCTGGATTTGACGAGATTGAGGAGTGTTACGAGGACCTTACAGGCCACATCTATGCCCTGGAAACGGGCCTCTCTTCAGACCCTCCCATGAACTGGCGTCTCTCCGCTCTGGATAACTTTACGCTGGTTTCCAACTCCGATGCCCATTCCCCGGCAAAGCTGGGCAGAGAAGCAAACATTTTTAATACGGGGCTTTCCTATTCGAGTATCTTGCATGCTTTAAAAAACCGCAGCACAAAAGAATTTCATGGTACAATAGAGTTTTTCCCGGAAGAAGGGAAGTATCATTATGACGGGCACAGAGCCTGCAAGGTGTGCTGGAAGCCTGCGGATACAAAAGCAGCAGGAGGTATCTGCCCGGTCTGCGGCGGCAGAATTACGGTAGGCGTGCTTCACCGGGTTGAGGAACTCGCAGACAGGGATGAAGGGTTTATCCCGCAGGCAGCAAAGCCTTTTGAAAGTCTCGTTCCCCTTAACGAAGTCATCGCTGCCTCCATCGGTTATACTGTTAACAGTAAAAAGGTGAAGGGACGATACGATGATCTGATACGCAACCTTGGAGCAGAATTTTATATACTTTGTGAGGCATCTTTAAGCGATATTGAGCTGGCGGCAGGACCGCACATAGCTGAAGGTATCCGCAGGCTGAGAAGCGGCCGGATTGAAAGACAACCGGGATTTGACGGGCAGTACGGCAAAATTACCATACTGGACAAAAGTGAAATAGAGAAGCTTTCAGGCCAGTTATCCTTTATTACCCATGTAAGTAAGCCTCGTAAAAAAAGCGAACCCCTGCCAAAGAATTCTGAGGAGAAAAAGATTGCTCCTGATGAGGCGGAACACGCACCGGTTTTGGCTGACAACGCTTCTTCAACTGTTCCTTATGGATTAAACGAAGAACAATGGGAAGCCGTCTCCTCCTCCAGCCCGGCAATCGCCGTAATCGCCGGTCCCGGAACCGGAAAAACAAAAACATTGGTGTCCCGAATCGCCTACCTTGTGGAAAGATGCGGTATACATCCCTCCAAAATTTCTGCCGTCACCTTTACCAACAAGGCCTCCAGTGAGATGCGTGCCCGTCTGGCGAAGCATTTTAAGGGAAAACAAATTGCTAAGAAAATGACAATAGGGACATTCCACTCCATCTGCCTGCAAATTTTGTCCGGGCGGGCTCAAGATAAGCTAACCGTTATTGATGAATACGAGGCTGTTTCCATCATGGAGGAGCTGCTGAAAGAGATGAAACTTAAGATATCGCCCCGAAATGCCTTGAGGGGGATATCGCTGCTTAAAAACGGTGCATCCCGGGCGACAGAGCAGAATAAACTTGCCGTTCCACCCGCTGTATACGACTCCTATTGCTCGCGGCTTCAGGATTACGGGGTAATGGACTATGACGATATTCTCCTCGAAGTCCTGCACCTGTTTGAGCGCAGCGAGAAAGAAGCTGCAGCTGACAAGATCCAGGCAAACTCTTTTTCATATTTGCTGGTAGATGAGTTTCAGGATATAAACGAGATTCAATACCGTTTGATCAAAGAATGGGGCCGGAAAAGTAAGGGTATTTTTATTATTGGAGACCCCGACCAGGCTATTTATGGTTTCAGGGGTTCGGATTTCCGCTACTTTGACAGGTTTAAAGAGGATTTCCCTGCTGGACAGCACATCCGTTTAACTTATAATTACCGCTCCACACCCCAGATAATCTCATCGGCTGCATCGGTAATTTCCGGGAAAGTTGCCGGGAGGACTGCTGCCTGGCCCCTGAAAGCAAAAAGAAAAAGCGGAATCAGAGTGCGCCTTTTGGAAACCGGCAGTGAATTTTCAGAGGCGGTATTTGTGGCCAAGGAAATAAACCGTCTGGTTGGCGGTATTGATATGCTTGAGGCGCATACAATGTCGACGGATCACAGAAAAAGGCCTGCGGCAAAACATCCCAGAGGTTTTTCCGATATTGCAGTACTGTACCGCACTAACCGTCAGGCGGAAATTTTGGAGCAGTGTTTTAGAAAAGAGGGTATCCAGTATGTGGTCGTCGGGCGGGAAGAGTTCCTGGGGGAGAAGCCTGTCCGAGAGGCGCTGGCATTTTTCAGCTTTTTGCTTAATCCCGCGGATACGGCTTCATTGTCGGCCTGCCTTAAAGCGGAAGGCATATCTTTGGCAGAGCTGAACTTCAATGTCCTCCAAAAGTACGCAGACAGTGAAAAAAGCCTTTCATCTCTGGCAAGAATTATGGAAGGGATAGAAGTGTCACCAAATCATCAGGACAAACTCCGACAATTCATCAACAGGTTACAGAAATATGAAACGATTATCAGGAAAGAAAAATCGTGGGAAATTATCGATTACTGGATTAAAGAAAAGAACCTGTCAGATCTGAGGTGTATGGAGCTGCTTTTAAATACGGCTGTTATGCACGATAAAATGTCGTGCTTCCTGCAAAATCTTGTCCTGGGCCGTGAAAGTGATATTGTCCGCAGCGGCGGGAAGGTTTATGCCGCCGATGCGGTTCAGCTGATGACCATCCATGCGGCAAAAGGCCTTGAATTCCCCATCGTGTTCATTTGCGGCGTCAACGACGGCATGATTCCTTTAAGGAACACCAGCTTGGATGCTGATTTGGACGAGGAGAGGCGGCTTTTCTATGTGGGGATGACAAGGGCTCAGGATGAGCTGATCCTCCTTACATCCCGCACCCCGTCACCTTTTATCGGAGATATATCTCCGGAACAGCTTGTGAGGGAGAATGCTTTTACACAAAAGCAAACACCTCGCTACAAGCAAGCCGGCCTTTTTGACTAGTTTTAAGAACTATTCGATTTGCTGAGAACGTCATTTGACAGGTCGGGCTCAATACCGCTCTCATGTAGGAGAAAGGGTTTTTAAAAAAATGGATGTATTGACGCTAACTATACCTTGTTGTATAATAGCGGAGAAAAGGGGAGTAGCTGGCAGGTTTATTGCCGATCAGGGCCAACAATCACGGTACTTGTACCTGGCCCTTCGCTTGTATGACAAGTAGCAAGACCTTTGACATGAAACAAAACGTGTCAAGGTCTTTTCTTTTTTCATGCAATTTGCACACTGCCCGAGTTCATGCTTTTCTGATAAAGAGAATTTTTAGCCGTACCAAAGGTGGTGAAGGCGTGAGTAATGTGATCCTGGAAGGCAGGAAGGTAAGCAAATGGTACAAAATGGGGGAGGTGCGCGTCGACGCTTTAAAAAAAGTCACCTTTGAAATTTATCAGGGGGAGTTTATCGTTGTGCTGGGTCCCAGCGGTTCAGGCAAGAGCACCTTGCTCAATATCATCGGCGGTATGGACCAGGTTAGCGAAGGGGAGCTGTTCTACCAGGGCAGCCCGCTCCATGGAGCGGAAGAAAGTGTGATTACACGCTATCGCCGCAACGCGGTCGGTTTTATTTTTCAGTTTTACAACCTGATGCCTAATCTTACGGCCTTTGAAAATGTTCAGCTGGCAACGGAGATAACGGCGGACCCCCTTTCTGCAGGGGAGATACTGGCGGAGGTGGGCCTGGCGGACCGGTCGGGGCATTTTCCCGCGCAGCTCTCCGGCGGCGAACAGCAACGGGTGGCCGTGGCCCGGGCCGTGGCCAAAAATCCGGAGCTGCTGCTGTGCGATGAACCGACCGGCGCCCTGGACCTTAAAACAGGTATCCAGATATTGAAGCTGCTGCGAGATTTCAATATAAAATATAAGAAGACGGTCATGGTAATTACGCATAACGCCAGCATCGCGGCTATGGCTGACCGGGTTTTCAGCTTAAAAGACGGGGAACTGGCATCCGTCCGGGTTATCGACAACCCCAAAGCACCGGAAGAGGTGAGCTGGTAATGCTGTGGAAAAAAATGTGGCGGGAGCTGGGGGAGAACAAAGCAGCCTATCTCGCCTGCATTACCGTTATCGCCATCGGGCTGATGCTCTTTGTCTCCATGTCGGTCGTTTTTGAAGGGCTGAGTGACGCCAAAGATAATTTTTACAGCGACTACCGCTTTGCCGACGGTTTTGCGGTCGTCCGCGGTCTCTCCCAGACCCAGGTACACAGGCTGGCTTCTGTGGAAGGAGTTGACCGTCTGGAAGGGCGCATGGTTAAAGATGTGCGTGTTTTTGTTCCGGAGCGGGAGGAGAATGTTTACCTGCGACTGGTCTCCATTCGGCCGGAGCAGGCCACCCGTTTAAATGATGTGATGCTACTTTCCGGGGCGATGCCTGCTGCCGGTTCGCGGAATATACTCGTGGATCCTGCTTTCCTGGAAGCAAACGGGCTGCAAACGGGGGCGGCAATTCCCGTAATTATTGCCGGAAACCAGGTGGAGCTTACAGTGGCCGGAGCAGCCTTCAGCCCGGAATTTGTCTATGCCCTGCGCAACCCCATGGATATCTATCCTGACCCGGCTACATTTGGGGTGGCTTATCTGCCGCTGGACGTTATGCAAAATTTGTTTGGGGAGGAGTCTTTAAACGATATCGCTTTTACCTTTGCGGCAGAACATACCTATGAGGATGTGGAGGGCCGGCTGAAACCGAGGCTCGAATCTTTTGGTCTTGAGAGCATTTATGCCAGGAAGGACCAGTTCAGCGAAGCGATGCTTGCCCAGGAGC
>CAYQQF010000102.1:0-6848 GCA_964419485.1 uncultured Dethiobacter sp. | reverse complement strand
CCGCCTTCCCGGATGGCAAAGCGCAGGCCTTCTTCCGTAGCAATGGTTGTAATCAGCTCAATAACCATGTTGATATTGTCTCCCGGCATGACCATCTCCACACCTTCGGGAAGCGTAATGTCGCCCGTTACGTCTGTGGTACGAAAATAAAACTGCGGACGGTATCCCTGGAAAAAGGGCGTATGCCTGCCACCCTCTTCTTTTTTCAAAACGTATACTTCCGCATTAAATTTCGTGTGCGGCTTGATGCTGCCCGGTTTGGCCAATACCTGGCCGCGCTCGATCTCCTCACGGTCAATACCCCGCAGCAAAACTCCAATGTTATCGCCCGCTTCGGCTTCATCCATAGTCTTGCGAAACATCTCCACCCCGGTCGCAACCGTCTTGCGGGGCTTTTCGCTAAAACCAACAATCTCAACTTCTTCCCCAACGCGAATTGCTCCCCGCTCTACACGCCCCGTGGCAACCGTGCCACGCCCGGTAATGGTAAAGACGTCCTCCACAGGCATTAAAAAAGGCTTATCTTTATCACGCTCAGGAGTCGGAACATACGCATCAATAGCCTCCATTAACTCCCATACAACTTTACAGTTCGGACAGTCTTTTTCTCCACAGCCACATTCCATGGCTTTAAGGGCTGACCCGGTCACAATGGGAATGTCATCACCAGGAAATTCATACATGTTCAACAAATCGCGAACTTCCATCTCTACCAGCTCAATAAGTTCCGGATCGTCTACCTGATCCGCTTTGTTTAAAAAGACAACAATGTAGGGAACCCCAACCTGACGAGCTAAAACAATGTGCTCCCTGGTCTGCGGCATCGGCCCGTCTGCAGCTGAAACAACCAAAATGGCACCGTCCATCTGCGCCGCACCGGTAATCATGTTCTTGACATAGTCGGCATGCCCGGGACAGTCCACGTGGGCATAGTGACGATTATCAGTTTCATATTCCACATGCGCCGTAGCAATGGTAATCCCACGCTCCCGCTCTTCCGGCGCTTTGTCAATAGAATCAAAATCCATGCGGGACGCTAAACCCTGCGACGCTAAACAATAGGTGATCGCCGACGTTAACGTTGTCTTACCATGATCGACATGCCCAATGGTCCCTACGTTGACATGAGGCTTGGTACGCTCAAATTTCTTCTTGGCCATCTTTTTCAAGATCCTCCTTTATCCAAATTACCACGATACAAACATCCGTTTTTTACCAAAACATTATATTAAAAAAAAATAACCCTCAAGTAATATGGTGGCGGCGCAGGGACTTGAACCCCGGACACTACGGGTATGAACCGTATGCTCTAACCAACTGAGCTACGCCGCCGTGGAGCTCACGACCGGATTCGAACCGGTGACCTTATCCTTACCAAGGATACGCTCTAACCTGCTGAGCTACGTGAGCAAAAACCGGGAAACAATTAGTTCGTCACAATGCATACTTCTCTATGCTTAAAGGAATAAACCCCAAGTATTCTGGTTGCGGGGACAGGATTTGAACCTGCGACCTCCGGGTTATGAGCCCGACGAGCTACCTGACTGCTCCACCCCGCGTCATTTCATCATCTTCCCACCTTTAATAATGAACCATTTTTGTCATTATCACGGGCAAAAGTATTGTAGCACCAATCAATATGTTTGTCAAGATTCTTCCCTATTACTTCTCATTTCTTGTTCCTGCTCATTCCTTCACTTGAAAATTAACGTGTTCATCACATTGTACAGATAGAAGCGCTTTGCCCTTTTTCCATAGTTTAATAGCCTTGAAAAAACCGTAAATAAAACCAAAGACAATATAAGCCGACAATAGATAAAATATCCAATCTCTTTGCAGCAAAATAAGGATAATAAAAACGATAATCCCCAGGTAAAAAAAGATAAAAGAAAAACTGCCTGTTTCTTTATCGTCTTTATATTTTCTTTTCATGGCTGGATAGCGGATTTCGCTCACCATTAAAAAAGAAAGGGAAAAGATATAGGGAAGGACAAACCAGGTATTGCTAAAACCCTGGAGCAGGAGGGCCACCAGCGCACCGCCGGCTATCGTAATCGGCAAACCGAAAAAATCTCCTTTTTCTGAGGAAGACACCAGGTTAAACCTGGCCAGACGCCATGCTCCTGCCAGGGGGAAGAAAAGTGCCGCCACTAGCCCCGGAGTTCCGAAAGCTTGCAGAGAAACGGCATAAACAATTGCCGCGGGAACTACTCCAAAAGAAACCAGATCGCATAGTGAATCAAGTTGTTTTCCCCGTTCGCTGTTGACTTTAAGCTTTACAGCCAGCTTACCATCGATACCGTCTAAAACCATGGCGATAAAAAGAAGAGAGATGCTGAGATGGTAGCTGTTTTCTAACAGGTAGAATAGAGCAAATATGCCCAGAGCAAGGTTGCCCAGGGTAAAAAGATCAGGAATTAATTGTTTCCCCGTCTCTTTGAAATTCTCCCCAAACAGTCGTCCCTCCACGAATTCGGTCACCTTCTTTTATGTTAATAAAAAAATTGAAATGGCGTTCACCTAATTATAACAGATAACCCTCCCGCTAGGAAGAAAAAGAAGAAGGCTGGTATGTCCAAGAAAACAGAGCTTATAAAAGGTTTTTGTTTGGCGGGACACTTCCTTTCTAAATCAAATACGGCATCCTGTCTTCTTCTAAATTCCTTTCTACCGTTATTTCTTCCCATATCCTTTGTTTTTTTACATTCTGCTTCCACTGCCGGTTCTCTTCCGAGAAAATTATTTCTTTGTAAATCGCCGCAGTTTGCACGGCAATACTATCCCATGAATACATCCTGATCGCTTTCTGATACGCTTTTTCAGCCAGAGATCCCGCCAACTCCCCATTCTCAAGAAGACGGCAAATTTGATCGGAAAGGGAGCGAGGATTTCCCGGATAGACTTTAAGCCCGTCTACTTCGTGTTGGACAATTTCATCCATCCCTCCGACAGAAGAAACGATAACCGGAGTTCCGGACACCATAGCCTCAAGAGCAACGATGCCGAAAGGTTCGTACAAACTAGGAAAAACAGCGGCAGATGCACAGGAATAAAGTTCATTACGTGTTGCATCGTCTATATAACCCCAAAAATAAACCTCGTTTTCCAAGCCCATCTCTCTGGTTTTATTTCGCAGGTATTCTTCAAAAGGACCCGTCCCGGCAATGACAATTTTAACCCGGGGAAAACGTTCCAAAATAGACGGAGCCGCATCCAGTAAAACCTGCACCCCTTTTTCCGGAACCAGGCGGCCTATATAAAAAAGTACCCTTTCCTGCGGGTCATGAAAAGTTTTCTCCAAAACCGGCGGGCCGGGTTTGTAAGAGTCAGGACGAATTCCATTGGGAATCACCGCCACTTTTTCCTCCGGCACCTGGAAAACATGCCTGAGTTCCTCTTTCATATACTGGCTGCAGCAGATAACTTTCCATGCTTCATAAATCATCCACCATTCGATATCGCTGATATTACTCTGTTCACGGTTATGCAGCCCGTTATTTCGTCCATATTCCGTAGCATGAATCGTTGCCAAAAGAGGAGTTGTATAGATATGTTTCAGCGCACGACCGGCATAGGCGACCAGCCAATCATGGGCATGGATTAAATCATAGCCGCCATTTTTGTTAAAAAGAAAAGCCCCTTTCTCTAAAAGGGCAAAATTAAACCTCTGGATCCAGTCGATAAAATCTCTTCCTTCACCTCCGTGATAGGGAAAAACTCTGAAGACGTTTATACCTTCCATCACTTCTTTTTCGGGATACTGGTCCTCTCCTGCGGTAATAACATCCACCTGGCAGTCCCCGACGGCAACCAGTGATCTCGATAGTTCATAAACGTGCTGGGCAAGGCCGCCGACCATTTTGGGCGGAAATTCCCAACTGAGCATTAATATTTGCATAATCTTCATCCCTTTCTTAAGCCGTGGGCTTCGCCTGCTTTCCCGTTTTTCAAGGACGGGAACACTTTCCCTACGGCACTGCTAATTTTACTATACTGTTTAGTATTCCCACGCATGTGCCCGATATGAAAAAAACATAAAAAAAAGACCCCGGCAAAATCCCCAGCAACCGAATTGTTTTGTTCAAGTAACTCAGTAAAATGGGGGTTGTTGTAAGGGTATTCAGGGAGGTACTTACAAGGACAGCATCAACCAGAGTAATGTTTCCGGTTAGTTTTTTAGCAGTTCACGGAAAAAAGGCGGGCGGCATTTTCTCCCGAGATCTGACTGATTTCATGGGGCTCAAGTCCCGAACTTTCCAGCTCGCGCAGGTAACGACACGGAGAAATCAAGGGATAATCGCTGCCTAAAAGAATTTTATCCAAGATCCCGATCTCGCGCACAACCTTAAAAATATTTTTACTGTATAAAAAGGGAGTCGCGGCAGTATCGTAATATACATTTCGAAGCTGATCTTTCAGTTCCGGCATCAATTCATAAAAACACAACCCTCCGCCCCAATGTGCGAAGATAATGGGTAATGAAGAGAATTTGGCCGCAAACCGGGCTCCCTCTTTAATGGAAAGATCACCTTTACCGGTATAATAATGGCCGACGTTTTCATTAAGATGGAGCAAAAGAGGCAGTTTCCTTTCCTGACAGTAATAAGCAAGCCTCTGTGCCGGTCTCCCCTCCAGAGCAAAAGACTGTCCCCAGGGAAACAGCTCGCCGACACCCCTGGCCCCATTTGTAAAGGTGCGGTCCAGTTCCCGCTCCATCGCTCTATCCAGAGGGAAAACAACGGCCATGGCTATCAGCCTTTGAGGAAACAGCCGGGCAGCCTCCAAAATATAGTCGTTCATCTCCCGGCAAAGACCGGGATCTGAGGAGGCAAACCCGCTGATGGCAGTTTTTTCCACTCCGCATTTATCCATCTCGGCAAGAAGATCTTCAACCGTGGCATACTTATGCCCTTTGCTGGAACAAATTTCGGCCAGGAACGGATCCTGACCGGTATATTTCTCAATCCTTCGGGTTACATCTGGAGGAAACAGATGGACATGAACATCAAAAATCATGGCAAAAATCCGGCTCTCTTAACTAACCGAACTTTTTCTACCTCCTCTTTACTAAATATTTAAGAAGGAAACCGGCAGGGAAAGCGGTAAATTATCGCTACACTTCCGCCAAAATATTGAATACCTTGCGATCCTTAAATTCACTTTTCTTTCCTTTGTTCCAGTTTTGAACCGGACGATAAAAACCAACCACCCTGCTCCAGACCTCCGTATCCTTTCCGCAGTAGGGGCATACATATTGTTCTCCGGTAAGATAGCCGTGATCCATACAAACGCTGAAAGTCGGTGTAACAGTAACATAAGGAAGGCGATATTTTCCCAGCATACCCTGTAACAGCTTTCTGCAGGTTCCGATATCCTCCAGCTTCTCGCCTAAAAAGCCATGGAATACCGTTCCTCCGGTATAGCGGGTTTGCAGTTCTTCCTGTAGCTCCAGGGCATAGAAAATATCGTCGGTATAGCCGGCCGGAAGCTGTGTCGAATTGGTATAATAGGGATCATCTTCACCTGCTGTAATAATTTCCGGATACAGTTCCTTATCCATACTGGCCAGCCTGTAAGCCGTACCTTCGGCCGGAGTCGCCTCCAGGTTGAAAAGCTGTCCGGATTCTTCCTGAAAATCCAGAAGCATACTTCTCATAAAATCAAGAACTTTTACGGCAAATTTCTGCCCTTCCGGCGAGAAGATCTCCTCCCCGTTAAAATTTAGAAGGGCTTCGTTCATACCCACAAGTCCGATGGTATTAAAATGATTATGCCAGTAATAGCCGAAACGCTCTTTTACCAGCCGCAAATAGTGACGCGAGTAAGGGTATAAACCCAGGTCGGTCATCTTTTCCAGAACATCCCTTTTTATAAGCAGGCTGTCCCTGGCCAGCTGCATTAATTTTTTCAACCGGGCAAAAAAATCTTCTTCCGTCTTGGACAGATAGCCGAGGCGTGGCAGGTTGATCGTCACCACCCCGATTGATCCGGTAAGAGGATTGGCGCCGAAAAGCCCTCCTCCCCTGTTCCTCAAAACCCTGTTGTCCAGGCGCAACCGGCAGCACATGCTGCGGACATCTTCCGGGGAGAGTTCTGAATTAATAAAATTAGCAAAGTAAGGAATCCCGTATCGCGCCGTCATCTCCAAAATTTTACAGGCAACTTCTCCATCCCAATCAAACTCCGGCGTAATATTATAGGTAGGAATAGGAAAGGTAAAGATTCTTCCCCGGGCGTCTCCTTCCATCATAACCTCACAAAAGGCCAGGTTCAGCAGGTCCATTTCGTATTGAAATTCGCCGTATGATTCCTTTTGCAGTTCCCCGCCGATGACAACCGGTTGAGAAGCCAAAACAGGCGAAACCGTCACATCCATGGTAATATTGACAAAAGGTGTCTGAAACCCCACACGAGTCGGCACATTGAGGTTAAATATAAATTCCTGTATCGCCTGCTTTACATCGCGATAAGTCATTTTATCGTAACGTATAAACGGAGCCATGTAAGTATCAAAGTTTGCCAGGGCCTGCGCTCCGGCCGCCTCTCCCTGGAGGGTATAGAAGAAATTTACGATTTGCCCCAGGGCAGTACGAAAGTGCCTGGGAGGAGCGCTCTCCACTTTCTGCGAAACACCGGCAAACCCGTTCTCTAAAAGGTCGGCCACATCCCAGCCGCAACAGTAGGGAGCCAGAAGACTAAGGTCATGCAAATGAAAGTCCCCTCTGCGGTGAGCTTCCTTAATCCCCTCAGGATAAATTTTTTCCAGCCAGTAACGGGAGGTGACCGCTGAGATGATGTGATTGTTCAATCCCTGCAGGGAGTAATTCATATTACTATTTTCATTAATA
>CAYQQF010000101.1:0-6876 GCA_964419485.1 uncultured Dethiobacter sp. | reverse complement strand
AAAAAACAAGATCGTAACGTTCTCTGGACAGCGGAATAAAGTCCAGCTTGTACAAGCGGGCCAGAGGACGCAGAGAAATGCCGCAGTCAACCCCGCCGAGAGCCACCGCCTGGACCACTTCCTGGTGGGTCTGCACCTGAAAATTGTAACCTGGGACCTGACTTGAAAGCAAGCCTCTTTGCCTGAGCCCGGTATCCAGAAGACGCCTGGTTTCCGCACCCACTTCCCGGTTGACGATACAGACGTCTTTCCGGGAAAGATCGCCAAAATCGGCGATACCTCTGGGATTACCTCTGCCAACGACAAAGCCCTGCTCGCCGTAACAAAGATTAACCACCATATAGGGAGTTTGCTGCAAAGTCTTTTTAACGATCGGAAGATTGTACTCCCCTGTCTCCTCATCGTAAATATGGACGCCGGCACCGTGAATGAAACCCTTTGCCAGGGCTTGCAGGGAAGCCATGCTGTTGGTGTTGATCCAGTAAATCTTGACGTCTCGGTAACGATTGTCCAGTCTTTGTTTTAGCATGGATAGGGCGGGACTGCAGCCGGCAAGAAGTACCGCCGGTACGGCCAGACCTTTGGGTTCGAGTATCCTGGCCAGTAGCCGCCCCTTACCGCTGCCCATTCCAATTACGCTAGCGTTAGCTTCAACCTGCAGACTGTCACGGTTTGCTGGAAAGGCCGTATACCTGTCCGCTTTTAAGCGGGCCAGTTGGATTTTTTCCCCGATTTCCGGGAACGTCCCCATGCCGGACCAGACGGCCGGGGCTTCATCCGGAATAGTGTCCGGTATCCAAAAAATATCCTCTACCTTCTTGCCCAGGGCACCGGCCAGTCGGAAAGCTACCGCCAATGAGGGACCATACTGTCCTGATTCAATACCTCCCACTGTCTGTCGGGCCACCCCGGCTTTGTCCGCCAGTTCCCCCTGGGACATTCCCGCCTGCTGACGGGCTTGACGCAAACAATTTTCCGGAATAATATCCCTTCCTTTCAGACTTTTCATAGCAATGAAAGCCTCCCTTTCAGATAAATCTTAAAGAAGTTTTCTGCTTTCCAGTTATGCTATGTTATATATTCGGTCATAAAGACATATTATCCTGCTATCGTTACAAAATATTTCACTGAAAAGATAGCTAACAGATACGACGATATCTTCGGGAAACATATCCCGCAGGCCCCTGCTCAATAATCATGCCCTTGCTCATTACGTAAATCTTATCGGCAATTTTTTGTGCTAGAGCAAGATCGTGCGTGATATACAGCATGGCAAAACCTTCACCAATCTGCAATCCCTTTAACAGGCGCAAAAGATTTGCAGCAGTAGACGGGTCCAGCATGGCGCTTATTTCATCGGCAATCAACAATTTGGGGGCCATTACCAGAGCGCGTGCAATTGCCGTTCTTTGCCTTTGACCCCCGCTCAGCGTGTGTGCACGCCGGCGTAAAAAAATATCGTCACCAGGGAGCTGGATATTTTTCAGAGCTTCTTTGACTATTTTCAGACGCTCATTATTTGTCCCCCACTTGATAATATCGAGAGGTTCCCGCACAATCTCTTCAACCGAAAAGTGTTCGTTTGTTGACGAAAGGGCATCCTGAAAAACAATCTGCAGGCCGCCTCGTTTGGAAGTTTCACTATTGCCAGAAATCTTTCTCTCCTCAAAAAAGACCTCTCCGCTGTCTGCAGGTAAAATCCCGGCAAGAATCTTGGCGATGGTAGTTTTCCCTGAACCGGACTCTCCGATAAGCGCGGCCACTTCTCCTGCTTTGATCTCAATATTGCAGGAGGAACAGGCAAGGATCTCTTTGAATTTTACACGATAGCGTTTACAGATAGATCGGCCTTTGAGCAGTGTGACGATACCGCCGCGGGTGCAGGCTACACGCCGGTCCCGGCACACCGCCTGCAGCACCGGACGTTCAAAGGCACATTTATCGATCCGCTGGCTGCACCGGTTTAAAAAAGAACATTGCTCTTCGCCAGTCTTGCTTGCTTCTCCCGGAATCCCCCACATATCACGATAGGGATTCATAGCAGGAGACGCGTACACAAGCCCCCTTGTATACGGATGCATCGGATTGCTCAGCACCTCTTGTGTATCTCCCTCTTCCACAACATTTCCGGAATACATAACCAGCATGCGGGAGGTCATGGCCGAAATTACGGGCAACTCATGGGATATGGCCAGCATGGAGAAGCCTTTTTCTTTTTGGAGCCTTAACAACAGCTTTATTATCTCGTCTTTATTCGCCGCGTCAAGAGCCATTGTGGGCTCATCAACAAGCAGCACCTCCGGATTACAGGAAAGAGCCATGGCGATTAGAACCTTCTGTCGCATTCCCCCCGAAAGCTGGTGCGGATACGCCCTGGCCCATAACGGTTCAAGCCCTGTCATCAAAAGAAGTTCTTCGGTTTTTTCCTTTGCCTGAGCGTTTTTTTGTCCCAAATGCCTCTGTATACATTCCGCTATCTGTTCTCCTATGGTCAAAACAGGGTTTAGGACTTCCAGGCTGTTTTGAAAAACAAGGGCAATTTTACTCCAACGGTACTTTTCCAGCTTCTGTTCCGGCAGGCAGGTCAACTCAACACTTTTTAACCTTACACTGCCGCTAATTTCAGCCCGGTTCCGCAGCAGCCCCATAATCGTCAAAGCAAGAGAAGATTTACCGCTGCCTGATTCGCCGATTAAACCCACACTTTCCCTTTCCCTGAGAGCAAGGCATACATTTTGCACTGCCAGCGCACCTGT
Source organism: uncultured Dethiobacter sp. (assembly GCA_964419485.1). Taxonomy (GTDB): domain Bacteria; phylum Bacillota; class Dethiobacteria; order DTU022; family UBA8154; genus DUNV01. The sequence goes on along the minus strand of CAYQQF010000101.1, from coordinate 4,120 downwards.
GTTTTTATAACGAACACTTAACTTTTTTACCTGTAAAATTGGGGATCTCACGGTTTATCTCCTTTATTGGTCAAAAGTAGCTCCATATCTCTGGCGATAAATGATATAGAGAGCACCAGCAGGATCAGAACTGCCAGTGGAGCTATTACCCACCATTTCCAGTAATCAGTAAAATAAATTCCTGAGAAATTAATGGAACGATTCAAGATTACTCCCCAGCTTTTAGATGTGGGATCGCCCAGGCCGAGAAAAGTAAGCCCTGCCTCTGCCCTGATGGCGCTGCTGATAATACGAATAACGCTTACTAAAATGACGGGGAAAATCCCGGGGATAAAATGCCTGGCAGCAAGGTGCCGGAAACTTGCTCCATAGCTTTTTGCGGTGATGATATATCCCTCCTGACACATGGAAAGCACGCTGGCCCGTACGGTTCTTGCCGGTCTGCTCCATGAGAGAATCACAATTACCAAAATAATATTTCTCAAGCTTGGACCAAAAAAGGCGCCCAATACGATCATTAATGGAAGCTGAGGAATAATCATCATAATATCGCATATTCCCATGATAAACTTATCCGTCCATCCGCCACAGTAGCCCGCTAAAATTCCAAGCATACTCCCGCCCATTCCGGCCAGCACTGCAGAAAAAAGACCTACCTGTATGCTGATAAAGGCCCCGTGAGCAATCTGAGCCAGAATGTCAATGCCTAAATCGTCGGTACCTAACGGGTGAATTAAACCAGGCGCCTCCAGTGAGCCTCCGGAAGGAATTTTATGTGCGTTTCCCATAAACATTACTGAAATAATGCCTGTTAAAACCACAAGTAAAACAAATACAAGACCGATTTTCCCATAAATGGAAAATAAATGAAGGTTTCGCAGTTTAGCCAGCACTTTCTTATACTCTTGCAAAATATTGAACATTTCATCTAAACACCCTTGGGTCCAACTTTTTGTAAATAATATCGGCCAGCCAATTCATGAACAGCATTGTTACCGCCACAGTCAGAAATATCCCCTGTATCAGTACATAGTCTCGTTTGAGCACCGCCTCGCGCATGAGCCTTCCCACCCCGGGATAGGCAAATACATTTTCAATAAGTACCGCCCCTCCGAACAGACTTCCCAGACTGATGAAAATTCGTGCAATAATCGGAAGCAGAGCGTTTCTAAGGGCGTGCTTATACAAAATGCGCCGCCTTTTAAGCCCTTTTGCTTTTGCCGTATTGATATAATCTTTGGAAAGAACCGTAAGCATACTGTTCCGCGCCAGCAAAAAAAAGCTTCCCAAACTCGCCGCTGTTAAGGTAATAACAGGCAGAGCAGCGTGATGAAATATGTCACCCAGGTATGAAAGGCTGGTAGCATGAGACGCAAATATGGCACTCCCGCCCGAAAGAGGAAACCAGCCTAACCTTGCCGCAAAGAGAAACAGAAAAACAATGCCTAATAGAAAAGAGGGTATTTCTGAAAATACAACCATAATAAAATACAGAACTTTATCCGCAGTCTTCTCCCGAAGCCAGGCGGATATTGCACCCAGCATCGTTCCGAAAAGGCTGCTTAAAAACAGCGAGCAGAGCACAATAAAAATTGTCCAGGGGATGCGGGCTAGAATCATTTCAGAAACACTCGTGTTATAATAGATGCTGTACCCGAGATCGCCCTGCATAAGCTTTAGCAGATAAGTATAAAACTGCACATACAACGGTTTGTCCATACCGTAATATGTCTTATAATGTTCAATCTGTTCCTCGCTGAAGGTTGCGGCTACATCTCCTTCCTCTACCGAAAGATAGAGAAAGGGATCGCCCGGCATTAATCTGGGCAAGAAAAAGTTTATGGCGATGACCGCAAGCAACACGAGAAGATAATGCTTCTTGGCCTGACTTTTCATCTCTTAATTCCTTACAACATATGACAGCTTGTAAAAGTCGCACCTCTGGTTGTGATCATAGCGAATCATCATCCAGCGAGCGTATTTTCCCGGTCGATACACAAAATAGGTAACCGTGCTGTACAACATGACCATGGGGAGCTCGTCCGCGATAATCTCTTGCAGCTCAAATATCATTTCCTTTCTTTTTGCTGCATCCTTCTCCACGGCCTGCATGTTGGCCAACTCGTTAACTCTTTCATTCGACCAGCCTCTTATCGTTGTGGAGTTTTCTCCATAAATTCTTCGCAAATAATCGGGATCACCGCCCATTCCTCCGGCATGAGTAAGCAGCAACTCATATTCACCATTTTTAAGGGCATTGTCCCTTGTTTTGCTTTCAACGCTTTCAACAGCCACCTCAATACCTGCCTCGCTGAGGAATATCTTCATCAGCTCCGCCATCTTGGTTGACCGGGCAGAATTATCCGTCAGCAGCCTAAAAGAATAACTCTTCCCTCCGAGCAAGTCTTTTGCCTTCTCAGGGTTGCTATCGTACTGCTCAATGACGGGGTTGTACCACGAGCTGGAAGAAGGAACATAGCCCATGCTGCTTACCATACCCGCACCCCTTCCAATTTTTTCTATTATTTCCTGCCTGTTGACAGCATAAGCAATTGCTTTTCTAACATTAATATCACACAGTTCGGGCACCGCCTCCATATTCATCATCAGACGGTAACTGTTACGATAAGCAGGCACTTCTTCCACAGCATATACATCTTTTTCTTTATATCGTGTAACTATATCTGCCGGAGGCATGACCAGATCGATTTCTGCATTGTCAAACGCCAGAACCTCATCGCTGACAGGCACCCACTCAATAGCCGCCACAGCAGGCCGAAGTCCGTAATATTGTTCAAAGGCAGTAAAACGGTAGGCACCCTGCGCCGGATTATAGGTCTCCAGTTTATAAGGACCGCTGCCGACGGCTGCATCCTCACCATCATAGGCTGCCGGATCATCGACATTTTTCAAGATATGTTCAGGAAGGATAAGCACGGAACCAACTTTTGACAAATAGGTGTTGTTATAACTATTGAGAGTAATTTCAACCGCGTAATCATCTATTGCTTTTGCCTCCGTAACTATATATTCTTTCCCGTCTCTTAAACTGTCTGAGACAGGGGGATGCTCTTTATAATACGCGAATGTAAACGCTACATCCCTGGCCGTCAGCGGCTCGCCGTCATGCCAGAGGGCATTTTCGTGCAGATAAAACGTTAACAGTGTCCCGTCTGCATTCATTTCCCAGCTTTTGGCAAGCCACGGGATATCCCCGTTTTCATCCTTTTCTAGAAGAGTATCATACAAGAGAGTTGCCTTTGATACCCCTGGCCCTCCCGGTGTATGCCTGAAGGGATTGGGCAGGCCCACATCTTCTCCGGCAAGCCTGATAATGTTCGGCTCTTCCGCACCATCGTTTTTATTGCCGACCGCATCACCGGAGACAACGCCGCCTTTTTCATCCGGCCCTGCACAACCGGCCAGCCCGGATATCAGGCCTAGCAATATTAAGAAATAACACAGCATTTTTTTCATCATTTTTCATTCCTTTCCCTGCGCTTTCTTCGCTATTCAACCTCCGGCACCGGCTTAAACCCCCATTTCTCCCAGACGGTCATCGCTTTTTCACCGGCGGTAAACTTAACAAAGCGGTTTGCCGCTTCCGGGTTGGCGGAGCATTTCAAAGAGACAACCGGGACGGTTTTAATATAATCGGCAAAAACTGCCGTCTCAATCAGTTCCACATCTTCGTTGCCTAGCAGATTATCTTCCCAGATAATCGCAGCATCTGCCTGGTTCAGGGCGAGGTAAGTAAAAAGTTCATTGACCGTTGCCGTCCGGGCAACAATATTTGGTTCAACTTTATCAAAAATACCATAATCGTTAAGCGCCTTATCGGCTAGTTTACCGATGGGGTTTGCTTCGGGGTCGCCGAGAACTACCTTAACCCCAGATGCACCGAGATCTTCTATCCCGGTGATACCGGCAGGGTTACCCCGGGGAACGGCAAGCACAGGGACATGGAGAACTACCGCTTTTTGCCGGCCGATCTTCTCCCTTTCGATCAATTCCTTTAATTCCGCTACATCCCCCGGCAGGAAGGCATCCCCCTTGTCAACGGTAAGAATCTTGCCGACGCACTGGGCTGCCCCCCCATAGGAGAATTGGACCAGAATAC
>CAYQQF010000100.1:0-6894 GCA_964419485.1 uncultured Dethiobacter sp. | reverse complement strand
AAATTCCATGGAATATTATCTCTTTCTTTTAGGTTAAAGTTACTATATAATAAAAGAGATATAAGAATTAAGATTTAAGACAATTAAATATTAATATTTCGGGTATCCCCATAAAGGGGATAAAAGGGAACCAGGTGCAAATCCTGGACGGTCGCGCCACTGTAAGCGGTGATTATGTCACAAAAAACCACTGAGCTTAAGCTTGGGAAGGGAGTGACGGATTATATGAGCCGTAAGTCAGGAGACCTGCCCGGTATATGCATTTTCAACCTTCGCGAAAAAGGGAAGAAGTGTGTTTGAATTTGCTTAATTTGCCAAAGCCAAACAGAATCCACAGCCTTTCTCAAGAAGGTTGTGGATTCTTTATTTTTAAAGCCGCATGATTTCGGTTTAATAAAAAATATGTGTGAACAGGTACCTATTTTGTATAAAAAGGGAAGCCGGTGCAAATCCGGCGCGGTCCCGCCACTGTAAGGAGAAGCTGCTTTTTTTCATTATGTCACTGACTTTTTGTTGGGAAGGCTTAAAAAGCAGCAATGATTCCGAGCCAGGAAACCTGCCTGTTCAGAAACTGCTCCCACGGACGATGGGAAGGTAGGTGCTGTTGATGTTAACAAAATCAAAACAGTTGTGACCTTGTTAAAATTTGAACCGGGTTTTGGGAAAGCAGAAAAATTTAATGAAATTAACGGAGGTAAAAAATTGAGGATATGCAAGGCAAACAAGCGTAACGCATTTCTTATATTTTTGGCGCTGTCAATTATTGTTGTTTCTTTTCTTTTTCCATCAGGCTCTTCGCTCAGAGCGGAAGAGGCGGGGAATGAAGAGGCGACGACTGTTAATGAAGCAGTATATGAAGTCGTAAGTTACTACAGAGAATGTAATACGGAGCTTGATCACTGGGAAGAGCTGGTCGCCCTGAAAACTGCGGGAGTCAATCTTAATGAAGGCACCTGGCAGCTGCCGGCATGGGATTCCTGCGGTCCGTCGGCCACGGATTATGCAGGCTGTATTCTGGGATTGCTTGCCAGGGGAGAGGACCCTGGCAAGGCGTGGGCGGAAAATAGAAATCTGCCGGACGAACTGGCAGGCTTGCAGCAGGGAGACGGTTCATTCGGAGAGTATCTTAACGAAACCGCTTGGGCCATGATTGCCCTTGATGAATCCGGCGGCGTTTACGATATGGAAAAGGCAGTAAAATGTATTCTCTCCGGGCAGGATGTGAACGGAGGTTTTGGCTTCTGGGGTGATCTTCAACCGGACGATACGGCCGTGGCTCTGCTGGCCTTGAGCAACTACCGCGGGAAGTATCTAAAAAATGGAGTAGATACGGTAAGTGAAGCGGTATACAGCTCCCTCGACTACCTGGCAGGCATACAAGATGCATCTTCTGCCGGCTTTGCCGGCTGGGGCACGGAGAATGCCAACAGCATCGCGGCGGTTATCTCAGGGCTGACGGCTGTTGGTGAAGATATTACTGCCGCCAGGTGGGTAAAAAATGGAAAAACCATGGTTGATGCCCTGCTGGATTTCAGACTTGCCAACGGGTCTTTTTATTACGCCATTACCCCCTGGAGTCCGGAACCGGTAACGGATGACATGGCTACCCGCCAGGCGCTTAAAGCCCTGGCAGCTCTAAAAGAGGCAGGTTACGGGGATGTTCCTTTATACACAAGGGCTGCCGCACCGGCGGCATCTCCTCCGCCGGGACAGGTAAACAGCGGTACTGCTGTTAGTTTAAGTTCTGCTACTACGGGGGCAAAGATTTATTACACTATGGACAACAACATGCCCGGCCCCGCCAGTTCTGAATATACTCAGCCAATCATCATCAGCAATGATGTGACGATTACAGCTGTGGCGGCAAAAGAAAATATGCTTGACAGCAAAGTGGCTGTTTTTAACTATACGCTCAGGGAGCCGGGAGGCGGCTCCGGGGTGCCCGCGGATATCGTCGTCTCTGTTTCCATAATCGGGAAAAACACAAACCATTTTACCGGAAACGTTAAATTGTCACCTGAGAGGGCGAATGTGCTGGAAGCGCTGAAAGCGACAGGAGTTTCCTATCAAACGCGCGATAATGATGCCTATGTCCTGCAGATTGCCGGAGAAAGAGAAGACCTGGCTACATCAGCCGGGTGGAAATACACTGTAAATTCTATGGAAGCCGGTGCTGCCGCCAAGAATTATACCGTAAAAAATGGAGACAGCGTGGTCTGGTTCTGGGTAGATCGCTATGATATCTCTCAACCCGGAGGAGGAACAATTCCCGCAAATCCTCCTTCCGGTACGGAGAATACTGGCACCATGTTGACTTCTGAAAACTTTCAGGAATTAATGACTCACACGCTGGCAGGCTTCATACAACTGGAAGAGAAGCTTCAAGGGGAATTCTCCGCATTACCTGTGGAAATTACGGTTGGTAAAGCTGCTGTTGTGGGAGAAGAACCCATGACTGATGAAGAAAAGGAAGAATTGGTCAGGCTGCTGGGAGAAAACCTGGTCAATATCCGCCTGCTGGTTACGGGGGGAGAAGGCGCTCTTATTACCGATGAATTGAGCGAAGTTACTCTAAAGGTTGGAGCAGGCGCTTTGCCGGAAAACAGGGAGATTACCGTGGAAGAAGCTGAAGGAGATGAAGGGGACGGTATACTGGCGACCCACACTTTTGTATCACCTCAATATCGTTTTGGTCCCGGCGGCACTGTTTTTGCCGAACCTGTTCTTCTTTCCATTCGTCTGGTGATTCCTGCCGATATTGCTCCGGAAAATCTGGTGCTGGCCTGGTTTGATGAAACGCGTCAGCAGTGGTTTGCTTTACCTACGGTTGTGGATGTAGAGCATGGTTTTATCAGCGCGGAAATATCCCATTTTACTAAATTTGCCGTGCTGGCCAGAGAAAGAGCAGCCCTAAGTTTTAATGATGTAAGCGAAGAGTCCTGCCCATGGGCCGCAGAGCAGATCAGCTATCTGGCTACGCGGGGCATTGTAAAGGGTGTAGGTGAAGGGCTTTTTGAACCGGAACGGGAAATTACCAGGGCGGAGTTTACAGCTCTGGTGGTTAATGCCCTGGACCTTGACACCGGATATAATGACGGCATCATAAACTCCAGGGACCAGTTTTTTGCAGATGTGAAACCCCGGGAATGGTTTGCACCGTATATCAATGCTGCTGCGGCTGAAGGGCTGGTTCGCGGCGCGGCTGAAGGGCTGTTTAAACCGCAGGAACTGATCACAAGAGAGCAGATGGCAGCAGTACTCTCCAGGGCATTTGCTGCGGTTTTTTCAGAGGATGCCGAACTGGCTTTTTCTGATGCAGCGGAGATATCTGTTTGGGCAAGGCCTGCCGTGAAGAAAGCCCTTGCCCGCGGACTGCTGAAGGGTTTTGACGACGGAGCTTTCAAACCGGGGCATCCGGTTACCCGTGCCCAGGCAGCAGCTGCCATATACCGCCTGCTCCTTGAATAATGCGTATCAAACCAGGGAGAAGCAATAAAGGGGTTGTAGATAATTATAATGCTGGAGAAAGTTGTCAGGAGCAAGCTATTAATATTATTTATCAGCGGTATTGTGCTCACCTTCCTTGCCGGTTGCAGCACAGAAGCAGAAAGAGATTTTGCTTTCGGCGGGAGCACAACTCTTTGGGTAACCCGGGATTTTGGTGCTGAGGAGATCGCTTCCTTTGAGGCCGATGTTGGGGCAGGCGATAGCGTAATGGAACTTTTACAGAAACATCTTAACGTGGAGACGGAATACGGAGGCGGATTTGTCAATGCCATAGAGGGGTTAAATTCAGGTTATACCGGCAAGGCAGGAGATGAACAAAGGATGCAGGACTGGTTTTTTTACATCAATGGCATACTCTCTGGTGTGGGAGCCCTGGATTATGTTCCTGCAGACAAAGATGTTATCTGGTGGGATTACCATCCCTGGGGGGAGATTTCTTTTGCTCCGGCAGTTATCGGTGCCTTTCCCCAGCCTTTCCTTAATGGATACCGGGGGAACAATCCCGGTACTCTCATCCTGGCCGGAAAAGGTTGTTCTGAGGCCGGCAGGCGTCTGGCAGCCTTTATGCAGGAAAAAGGAATTAAGCAGGTTGAGGTTCTTCCCTATGAGGAAGCGTATGTATCTGCTCGCTCAAGGATGACCATTGTGCTGGCTCCCTGGGAGCAGTTAAACGGCAGCAGCTTCTGGAAAGGGCTTCAGGATAATCGTGATAAAACGGGATGGTTTGCCGAGCTAACCCCCGAGGTTTTTTATCGCCTGGATATGCATGGACAAAGAGAAGATGAATATCGGGATTCGGCAGCGGCAATTCTGGCTACGGGGACGGGTATGGGCGATGCCTCTGCCCTGTGGCTTTTTACCGCCCTGGATGAAGAAGGGGTCAGCGAAATTGTGGAGCTGGCCGTGCAAAGGACGGAGGAACTGCAAGGTAAAACCGGCGCTCTGATTGTGGGAAAAGAGGTGATTGCCCTGCCGGCAGAGCGTTAAAGGCAGGTTAAAATGTTTGTTTATAAACCAGGAGATTTATTTTTGCAGTCCTTACAAACGCTTTCCCTCTGTACGTATCTGCTTGTTATCGTCGGCGGTGCGGTGATGCTTACTCACCCCCTAATGCTTATCGCTCTTTTTCTGCCTCTCATTCCGGCTCTGGCGGCGGCTGAAGGGCTGGACCAATGGCGAAAGAGCATGAAATATTTTCTGGTGATGATCGTACTTTATATCATTATCAATACCATGGTAAACAAGATGGGTGCCACGGTATTGTTTTCGGGTCCCGTCATCCCTTATTGGGGTCGTGTTACCGTCACCTGGGAGGCGTTTTTCTACGGGCTGGTGATGGGATGCAGGTTGCTGATTGTCTTTTCTGCTTTTCTTCTCTCTAACCTGGTGCTTAATCCTGATAGGGCCCTTTTTGCCTTGTCAAGGGTTTTTCCCCGTTCCGCCCTGCTGCTTGCTCTGACGGCCAAAACAATACCCCATCTGGGAGAGCAATTGCAGCGGGCCGGAGAGATACAGCAGTGCCGCGGAGTCAGCTATTACAGGGGAAATTATATCAGGCGGATTAAAAACAGGCTTCCCCTGCTCAAAGTACTGTTTCTTTCCGCTCTGGAAGACAGCTTCAATCTGGGAGAGAGTATCCAGGCCAGAGCATACGGCAGCGGTGCCAGGAGCAGTTATTTTCGCTTTTCTTTTCGCAACAGGGATTTTATTGTCATGGCCTCGTCCCTGGGTGCGGCAATGTTAATAATCCGTCTTTTATTGACCGGTGAAGGAAGCTTTCAATTTTTTCCGAGAATGGGAACGATGATTGTATCTTGGGAACAGGCGGCTGTTGCAGCCCTGATGTTTTTTTTGCTGCTGGTCCCCGTCATGCTCTCCTGGGGGTGGGGGAAATGGGACTATTTCAAGTGGAAAATCTAACATATTATTTTCCGGAAAAAGAAACTCCATCTCTGCAGAGAATAAACCTGAACATTGAGGAGGGCGACTTTGTTTTCCTGACCGGTCAGTCCGGCTGCGGCAAATCTTCACTATTGAAGGCCCTTGCAGGCCTGCTGCCTGATTTTTACGGCGGCAGGATTGGAGGGGAGATCAGTTACAGAGGCCTCCCTCTGACGCAGTGGAACAAGCGTAATCTGGCCAGGGAAATCGGCATTATTTTTCAAGACCCGGAAAACCAGCTGGTAATGACGGTTGTGGAGCAGGAGATTGTCTTTGGCCTGGAGAACCTGGGGCTGCGGCGAGAAGAGATGCGGCGCCGGGTGGCGGAGGCCCTTTCCCTTTTTGGACTTTCATCCCTGAAGAGCGAGGTGCTTTTTAACCTTGCCGGGGGAGAAAAGCAGAAAGTCATTTTAGCCGCGGTCCTGGCCATGCAGCCGAGAGTTCTGCTGCTTGATGAACCGACCTCACAGCTTGACCCTGTAGTCGCCCAGGAGTTTCTTAATTATCTTCACCGCCTTAACCAGGACTGGGGGATAACTGTTGTGCTGGTAGAGCAGAGAATTGACCGCTGTTTTCATCTGGCCGACAGGGTAGTCCTGATGGAGAATGGTAAGATTGCCTGTGAGGGAACGCCGGGCGAGATAGTCCGCCTGAGCAGTGATAATTATGCCTGTTTTATACCCCCTGTGGCGCAGGTTTTCAGAGAAGTGAGAAACGGAGAAATACCTCTTACCGTCAAGGAAGGACGCCGTGTTTTGCGCGGACTGCTCTTTACTGCCGGGGAGGGGTCCGCTTCGTTTCCTTGTGTGGATATGAAAGATTCTTTTCGCCATGATTCTGTTTCTGTCCGTTCAGCATGCGCAGTGGAATCGCCGGAGGCTCCCTTGCTAAAAGCGAATAATTTGGGATTTGCCTACCAGGGAAAAGATCTTTGCCTGCGAGGCATCAACCTGGAGTTAAACCGGGAAGAGACCGTCGCAGTACTGGGTGAGAACGGTGCAGGCAAATCAACATTGCTGAAAATCTTTTGCGGGCTTTTAAAGCCGCGGCAGGGAAGAATTTACCTGCAGGGGTTTAATATTACAGGACAACGCGCCGAAGAGTTGTCGCGTCATCTGGGCTATCTATCGCAAAATCCCAATGATTATCTTTTTAATGATACCGTGGAAGAAGAGCTGGCCTTTGGCTTGAAGGCCTGGGAAGAGAAGAGCAAATTCAGCGTAAAACGAACCCTGGAGTTACTGGAGTTAAGTGAGCTGAAAAGTGTTAACCCGCGGGATCTGTCCGGCGGAGAGAGGCAAAGGGTTGCACTGGGAACGGTGCTGGTGCGCGATCCTGCCGTATTGCTGCTGGACGAGCCGACGCGGGGAATAGATGTGAAGCTGAAGCGCAAGCTGGCCCGGGTATTAAATACTATTAAAAAAACAGGGAAAGGGATCTTCCTGG
>CAYQQF010000099.1:0-6906 GCA_964419485.1 uncultured Dethiobacter sp. | reverse complement strand
AGCAGGGCGGAGGATGCTGTATTCAAGTCAACCCCTACCTCGTTGACACATGATTCCACTACACCATCTAAAACTTCGGTCAGTTTTTTTTGGTTCACATCGTGCTGGTACTGCCCCACTCCAATGGAACGGGGATCGATTTTCACCAGTTCGGACATGGCATCCTGTACGCGGCGGGCCAGGGATACGGCACTTCTTTCAGCCACATCGAGGTCCGGAAATTCGGCCTGGCCCAACCTGGAGGCGGAATAAACACTGGCGCCGGCTTCGTTGACCACAGTATACGCCAGTTCTTTTTGGTGTGTTTCCAAAATCCCGGCGATAAACATTTCCGTTTCCCGCCCCCCTGTACCGTTGCCGATAGCTATGGCATTAAGGTCGTACTTTTCAATCAAGACCAACACTGTCTTCTCCGACTTTTCCTTTTCACTGCGGGGAGGGGTAGGGAAGATAACGGCTGTTTCCAACAGTTTACCCCTTTCATCCACACAGGCTATCTTGCAGCCGGTTCTTAATCCGGGATCAATGGCCAGGATCCTTTTCCCCTGTACCGGCGGGATCATAAGCAGGCTGCGCAGATTTTCCTTAAATATTTTAAGCGCCTGCTCTTCCCCTTTCTGCGTAAGTATATGTCGAATTTCCCTTTCCAGAGAAGGGAAAAGCAGCCTCTTCCAACTGTCTTTTATGGCCTCTTCAAGATGAAGCTTTGCCTTCACTGTAAAAATGTCCTTAAGATAAGACTTTTTTATAAGCGGAAAAACTTTTTCTTCGGAAATTTCTATTTTTACCTGCAGGTACTCTTCCTTTTCTCCTCTATTCATGGCCAGAATACGGTGCGGCTGAATTTTTCTGCACGGCTCACGATAATTATAATACATTTCGTAAGTGCTGTTATCCCCCGCGCCGCGAGCACTTGCAGCGATAACTCCCTCACGAAAAATGAGCTCCCGCAACCACCTGCGCAATTTGGGCTCGTCGGAAATTATTTCGGCAATGATATCCCGAGCTCCGGCCAGGGCAGCAGCGGAGTACGGCACTTCTTTTTCCGCATCAACATAGTCCTGTGCAGCCTCTTCCGGATCCCTTTCCCCCTTGAGAATAAGCAAGGCAAGCGGTTCCAGGCCTTTTTCCCTGGCTATGGACGCCCGAGTCCTTTTTTTGGGCCTGAAGGGACGGTAAATATCTTCCAACTCTGTTACATTGAGCGCCTTCCCGACGGAGTCCTCAAGCTCCGGTGTCAGCATGCCCTGCTCCCCCAAAAGCCGCCGGACATCTGCGCGGCGGCGCTCCAGGTTTCGGTTGAGTGTCAGTTTTTCCGACAGGAACCGCAGTTGTTCGTCTGTCATGCCTCCGGACAATTCTTTGCGATAGCGGGCAATAAATGGAATAGTATTCCCTTCGTCCAGCAAGGAAACGACCCTGGAAACGAGTTCGGGACCCAGGTTCAACTCTTTAGCAATACGACGGCTGATTATTTTTTCGTTGTTATTGTTGTCCATAACCATACTATACTCTACCGGATAAAAAGCCTCAACACCCCGAAGAAATTTTGGATAAGATATCGTCCTTAATTTGTCCTTTAAGCCTATTTCTCATTTGTTATATAAACCTCTTTAAGGATATTGCGCCATTTGGAAGGATACAGCCCGACTTTTAAGTATCAGCAGGTTGAAGGATACCAGGTCTGTTGAAATAACAGTTACAGCAAGAATACACTATTTATCACTGTTTGATGAAGCTGTATTGATATGGTAACATAATTACAGTAAAAGAATGACAAAAACTGTCCTAGAAAATAGGACTGTTTTTATGTCAAAACAAGATCGGGAGGAAAAAACAATCGGGAATTATAAAAAGATAGATTTGTGGAAAGACGTAAGCAAAGACGACTGGAACGATTGGCACTGGCAGTTACGAAACCGCATTACTTCCGTGGAGCGTTTGGAACAGATTATCCGGCTTTCGGAGCAGGAAAAGGACGGTATCGATCACTGCCTGGAAAGTTTAAGGATGGCTATTACGCCCTATTACGCCAGTCTCATGGACCCGCTGGATCCTGGCTGTCCGGTGCGCAAACAGGCAGTACCCGTTTCTCAAGAGCTGCTGAGGTCAAAACATGACCTTGAAGATCCTCTTCATGAAGAAAAAGATTCACCGGTACCCGGCATTACCCACCGTTACCAGGACAGGGTGTTGTTCCTGGTAACCGATCAGTGCAGCATGTATTGCCGTCACTGTACCAGGAGAAGGTGGGCCGGAAGCAATGACCGTCATTTACCCCAAAAGCGGATCGACCGCGCCCTGGGTTATATTCGCAGCACTCCCCAGATCCGGGATGTTCTGGTCTCCGGCGGCGATCCCTTCTGCCTTTCGGAAAACAAACTGGAATACATCCTGGACAATTTGAAGCGTATCAAACATGTGGAAGTTATACGCATCGGGACCCGGACTCCGGTGGTTTTGCCTCAACGGATTACCGGAGATCTTGTTCAGATGCTGAAAAAATATCATCCCCTCTGGATTAATACCCATTTCAATCATCCGAAGGAAATAACACCAGAGGCCGTTGCTGCCTGCACCAGGCTGGCTGATGCGGGGATACCGCTGGGCAACCAGACCGTCCTGTTAAAAGGTGTAAACGATTGTCCCATCATTATGAAAAAACTCTTTCATAAACTGGTTCAAATGCGTGTAAGGCCTTATTATTTGTACCAGTGCGACCTTTCGGAAGGTATAGAACATTTTCGCACATCGGTTTCCAGGGGAATAGAAATAATGGAGCTGCTGCGCGGACATACATCGGGCTTTGCCGTACCTACTTATGTCATTGATGCTCCCGGGGGGGGCGGGAAAATCCCGGTGGGGCCTCAATATCTTATTTCCCAGTCCCAGGACAAGGTCATTCTGCGCAACTACGAGGGCGTTATTACAACTTACAGCGAACCGCAGGATAAAACCAGCAAATGTCCGGAATCCTGCCGCCTTTGCGATGAGCAGGATTGTGAAGAACAGACCGGCCTGGGCAGGTTAATTAACGATGAAACCTTGAGCCTTGTCCCGGAAAATAACTTGCGGGCCCAGCGCAGAGAGCTGTTCGAGAAGGTGGCCAACGAATCGGCATGAGCATGAGGGAAAATCAGAAACTAGCAAACAAGCCCCCATATGATCAGCTGCTTTTTACTGAGCGGGGTCACAATTTTTACGCCAAAATGCTGCTGGATTTTTATAATAAAAGGCTTAAATTGTTGGAATATGATAATCATGATAATATATCCGGCCTGGATAACCTTCTCCTGCAGACAGCCGTGAACTATAAATTAGAAAAAGTGCTGATTACGGCAAACCGGGACGATTGGGAGAAATTCTTGGAACGGGGCTATGTTCTGGAGTGCCTGAACAAATTTTATTTTAGCGGCAACCCCGGCTATCACATGGCCAAGTTTTTATCTTCCGGCAGGCGGCGGAGCGGCAACCCGTTGGAGGCAGACAGGGTATTGCAGCTGGCTCTGGAGAAAAGTATTACACCTCCGCATCCACTGCCTGAAGGATATACGATCCGCCCGGCTTGCGAAGAGGATGTGCCGGCAGTGGCACAGCTTTTTACCCGGGTGTTTTCCACCTATCCCAGTCCTGTGTATGATCCCGCCTATTTACTCAAGTCCCTGCGATCGAACAGCTATTATCTGCTGCTTATCAGCAGCCGGGGAAAAATCGCCGGCACCATCTCTGCGGAAATAAATGTACGCCGGCATAACGCAGAGGTAACTGATTGCGCCACATTACCCGAACACCGGGGCAAAAGTTTAATGGGCGCCTTATTAACAGCGCTGGAAAAAAAGATGGCAGAAAAAGACATCCCAAACCTCTACAGCATCGCCAGGGCGGCTTCTCCCGGTATCAACATTGTTTTTCGCCGTCATTCCTATACTTATGGAGGTCGTTTTATTAAGAACTGTAATATCAGCGGGGGTTTCGAGGATATGAACCTGTGGTTCAAGGGATTAACGGATTCTTAATTATTCCTTCACCGTCCCCGGGTCCATTTCTTTTGCCGCCGGTACGTCTGCAGGAGGCGCAGGATGCCATATTCCCATCATCACTCCTCCGACAATCAGTATTCCACCGAATAAATGCAAAAGATACAATTGTTCATTCAGAAACAGAGGAGACAGCACAGCCCCGTATAAAGGAATAAGATTGTAGAATACCGTAGCCTTTGTCGCTCCAATTTTACTTACCGACCAGTTCCAGCAAATAAAGGCGACGACGGAAGCAAAAATGCCAAGATAAATAAAAGTCCCGATGACCCCACTTGTTATTTTAGGAGGCATCTGCTGCACCTCCTGATAAACTGCCGGATAAAGCATCAAAACACCCAGCCAGGTGGCATAGGCAGTAGCCGGCAATACGGGAAAATCCCTGGTAAGGATGCGCACGAAAATCGTATATAGCCCCCAGACAACCGTTCCCAGTAATATGAGCAGATCTCCGCGGTTCAGATTCAAATGAACGAGTACATCCGCATTCCCTCTCGCGGCGATGAGGAAAACCCCGATAACCGACACCAAAACACCCACCCATAGACGCCTGCCGGCTTTTTCACGCAGCAGGATCACAGCCATTACCACTGTTACCAGCGGATTGAAGCCGTTGACAAGTGTGCCGTTAATAGCGGTTGTGTATGACAGCCCCCAGTAAAGGAGGGTATTAAACAAAAACACTCCGGTAAAAGCCATCGCCACGATATAGATCCACTGCCGACCGCGCGGCACGGGCCAGCGGTAGCGCAAAGCCATAACAGCGAAAATGACGGCTGCAACAGTAAAACGCCCGGCGCACATGGTAAACGGCGGGACATCGCTTGCCAGAAACCTGCCCAGGATAAAGTTGGTGCCCCAAAAAAAGGTGCCTATTGTTAAAAGCAAGTAAGGTAAGCGTCGGTTTGCGGAAAGTGAAGGGATATCCATTTCCAAGTCTCCTTGTTACTTCATTTTTCATGTTGGAGTAAAATCAGGGCACCATTTCCGGTGCCCTGATTTACAACCATGTAAAAAGTGAAGATCACAGTTATCTTTTTAGTGCCATAAGCATTACTACATGGCTACTGCGTCGTCTTTTTTACGTTTAAACGCTCTGTTGATTATTTCAATATACTCATTGGCTTCTGCTGACGGAGCAGGCGTAAGATAAGTTACGACTACCAGCACGACGACGCCGACAACCATCGACGGAATGCCGGGGAGGAAACCAAAGGCCAGGCTTTTGGGTATCCAGCCGAGAGTCAGGAAAATCAAGAAAAACTGCGAAATAACAACCGCCCAGAACGCCGCCGCTTCCGTGCAGCGCTTCCAGTACAGCGCCCCAAAGAGCGGTATCCAGTTCAAGGCAAAACCGGCAAAGGCAAATTCGATAGTCTTAATAATCCCGGCAAGCTTCCATAAAGCAAGCACATAACCCACAATCGCCAGAACCACAACGAATATTTTGGTAGCTCTGACTGCCTCCTCACCAGTCGGCGGATTTGCCTTTTTCATCAGAAAGTCTTTGACGATAATGGTAGAAGCCGCCATTAGCTGGGAGTCAATAGTGGACATCAGGGCGGCAAAAACAGCGGCCCCCAAGAAACCGACGACCCAGGGAGAAGCAAAGTGGGCAAGCAGCATGGGCATGATACTGTCGGAACCTGATCCAACCAGATCGGGGAAAGCCTGCTTGCCCCACATGCCGCAGTAAGCCATCACAGTGAAAATTATCGCCCCGCCCAGGGGGTAAATACAGGCCATTTGCTTTACGGCCTTAGGGTTCTTGCCAGCCAGAATCCGCATGAAGACCTGTGGAAACAGGGTCACGGCAAAGGTCACAATAACGCCGTAGCTCCAAAATTGCTGCCAGGTCATTTTACTTCGATCCAGCAGATATGAGTAGCCTCCCTCCATTAAGCCGGCTGTTGCCTTGGCCGGCCCGCCGAAAGCATAGGCCACGATTAAGAAGATAGCTACTCCACCTACGAGGAAAATAGCCGTCTGGAATGTATTGACCCAGGCCGCGCCGCGCAGGCCGCCGGCCAGGAGGTAATACAAAACAACGAGCGTAACCAGCAGGCATCCCAGCCAGTAAGGAATATAGCCCTTGGTTATTTCCGTCAGCGTCACCGCGCCGCCCATAAGGCCGGTCATTAAATACGGGATGGTGTAAAGAACCAGGAAAATAGCGATCGCATAAGCCAGCCGCGAGCTCTTCCACCTGCCGGCGACCATCTCGGAAATGGTCATATAACCAAATTTTTGAGCAATGACGTAAGCCCGGCCGCCGAGCACATAGAACAAAAACGGCGTGCCCCAGGCCCAGCTTGACACAAAGTAGGGCCAGGCAACCCAGCCCGCGTGATAAGCTGTGCCGGGGATACCGATTAAGGTTACCGCCGAAATGTTGGCTCCAAAAACACTTCCGAAAAGCACCCACATTCTAAATTCCCGGCTGGCCATGGCGTAGTCTTCCATGCTTTTTTTGGCATACTTGGTGCTCCACCAGCCAATACCTATGATAAATGCCGTATATACAACCATCATGAATATGGTAATCCCAACTCCTGAAGGCATAATTTTTCCCCCTTTTAATTATTTCTTACTATTATACATTATTACTATAATATAAATTTTTATCATTTTTTTTATTAGTTTCTCTCATAACTTCTTTAACATATTTTTTATTAAATCCTAGTTGTAGTATATCAGCTAATGTTTTTCCTTCTGCAACTAAATTTAAAATTTGTTCTTTTTTGGTTGCCATATCAATGCCTCCTAATAATTACTTATTTGGCTCTTAGAATAAATTCATTGGTGATACTTTCATACGCATCGTATACTTGTTTGTTATATCCATATTTTTGTTTCAAAGTATTAATTT